>JAAELL010000080.1 GCA_024226735.1 bacterium
CACCCGCGACGCGCCCGCGTTGGAGCGCCTGATCGCCACGTTGCGAGGCGACGAGCCGGAGCCGGTCGAGGCCCCCGCGGTCGAGCCGCCGGCCGCCGCGCCCGACGTTCCGGCGGAGACCTTGAAGAAGGCGATGCGCGCCTTCCGAAAACGCCTGAAGCTGACCCGTCTCGATCACGAATCGAAGCTCGGCGTCGGCCCGATGACCGGAGGACGCAAGGCGAGCTTCGACGCGATCCTGCCGCCGCACGAGTTTCCGCCGGAGGTCTGGCGGGCGCTCGTGGCCGAGGGCAAGCTCCGCGACCTCGGCGCGGGGTTCTTCCAGCTCGAGGAGGACGCCGATCACGGCCCCTCGGGGCTCCCCACGTGATCCGGAGCAACCTGATCACCGCGCTGGACGCGGCGCTCGGGGAGCTTCCGTTCGTGCGGGCCGCGTGGCTCGGCGGCGCCGATGCGACCGACCGCGTCGACGAGTACTCCGACGTGGATCTCCTCGTCGTCGCCGAGGACGAGCGCGTCGAGGACGTCTTCTCGGCGCTCGAACCCGTGCTGGAGTCGCTGTCACCGATCGATCGACGCTACCGCCTGCCTCCTCCGACCTGGCACGGACACGAACAGGCGTTCTACCGGTTCCGGGACGCGAGCCCGCACACGCTGCTGGACCTCGTCGTCCTCGAGCTCAGCTCCGACGAGCGCTACCTGGAGCGCGAACGTCACGGCGACGCCGTCGTCCTGCTCGACCGCGAC
>JAAELL010000081.1 GCA_024226735.1 bacterium
CGAACGAAAGCCAAAGGCAGAAGAAGAGCAACGGCACAAGAAAGGGAACGGGAACGGGGAAGCGCAGGGGGGCTCGAGGCCGCATGCGAGCCGAAACCGAACGCCAACCCTCAGGGAAAGTCTTTCCCCAAAAGGGGCCGAATTGGGTCTCAACTAACCCTGAAGACACCTCCCCGGCCACCACCACCCAAACCCCACCCAACGGGGTATGCTTCACCCCCAGGAGTCTCAACAATGTCACGCACCATCGCAATCCTCGGCGCGTTCCTGGGCGCGAGCGTCGCTCTGGGCCAGCACCCGAGCCGCGTCCTCGATCATCCCCAACCGCAACCCGGTTCTGACTTCGGCGAAGCCGTGGTCACGCTCGACTTCGACGGCGACGGCAATCTCGACGTCGGAGTCGGTGCGCCAGGAGAAGACGCGGCCTACGTCTTCTTCGGCACCGGACGACCGCTGTCGGAGCCCGACCTCACGGCGTCGCTGCGCTTCACGCCGCCTGGCTCGCCGGGCGCGGGCGAGTTCGGTTTTCGGCTCGCGGCCGGCGACCTCGGAGGGCTGGGGGATGGACTCGTCGTCGGTGCGCCGATGACGACGATCGACGGGACGCAGCACGCCGGTGCCGTGTACGTCGTGCGACGCGGGTTGCCGACGGTCACGCTGCACATGGGGGGCGCGGACGTGCACCGGCTCGGCGCGAGCCTCGCGATCGCTGACTTCGATCACGACGGGATCCTCGACATCGCCGCGGGCGCGGTTCAGGCGCAG
The DNA here is from genome assembly GCA_024226735.1 of bacterium. GTDB lineage: Bacteria > Planctomycetota > UBA1135 > UBA1135 > JAAELL01. Next base: position 766 of record JAAELL010000081.1, read on the forward strand.
AGCGGCGGGACGAATGCCGGGCGGGTGTACATCTTCCGCGGGCCCGTCGAGACGCCGCAGGTTCACGTCTTGGACAGCCCGTTCCCGGTCGCGAACGGCAACTTCGGACACCGGCTCGCCGCGGGCGACGTCGATGGCGACGGACGCGACGACCTCGTCGTGTCGGCGGTAGGCAACGACGCGAACGGGGTGCCGATCGCGGGACAGGTGTTCTTCTACCGCGGCCGGGTCATCGACGAGGTGTTCGACCTCGTGGAGGATCCCAATCCGAGCCGCTCGGACCTGCCCGCGACGCGCTTCGGCATGCAGGTCGCGATCGGCCCCGGGGCGGTCCTCGTCGGCGCGCCGCGCAAGGACTTCAAGGGCATCCACGACGCGGGCCTCGGGTACCTCTTCCGGCATGATCCGGACACGCCGCCCGTCCTGCTCCACCACCCGACGTCGATGGAGAACGACTTGCTCGGTTTCCGGGTGGTCGTGGGCAACTTCGTCGGCTCGTCGATGCCCGACTACGGCGTGATCACGCTCCCCTCGCAGCTCGTCCCGAACGCGAATCCGCTCGGGCTGATCGTGTGGGACGGCGGCGATCCCACCACGCCGCCCACGACCCTCGAGGCCCATCCTGACTCCGGGGATCACTTCGCGAACGGCCTCGGGGCCGGTCAGCTCCACCCCGGGGGCTTCGACGAGGTCCTATTCGGGGACCCGAGCTTCGATCTTCCCGGTGCCGGGGCGGATGACGACACCGGACGCGTCGTCGTTTATTATCCTCAATAGGCCCTCCGGGATCCCGGCCGGGTGCCTCGCACCCATCTCAGCCCCCGTGGGTGCGGTAAGCTGGGATATAGACCCTCCTATGACACGACGTCCGCGAACCTCCCCGCGCGGCCTGCTCGCGGCCTTCCTGGGCCTGTTGGCAGTCGACGCCGCCGTCGCCCAGCAATCGCGTCTGAGCGAGGCCTGGCCCGTGATGCACTCCCACGTCATCGACCATCCCTGCGGGAACGCGGGGGCTCGATTCGGGGAGTCCACGGCCGTCCTCGACATGAACGCGGATGGCCACTCCGACGTCGCGGTCGGGGCCTACGGAGAGGGGCGGACTTACATCTTCTACGGCAACGGGAACACGGCGCGCCCGGGCTTCTCCGGACAGCGGCTCTTCGACGCCACCGGCCCGATCCTCTGCCCGGCCGGGCCGCGGACGGACCAGTTCGGCTACGACGTGGACGGCGGCAACCTCGACGCCGACCCCGCGGACGAGTTCGTCGTGGGCGCGCCGCGCACCACCGTCGCCGGGGTCGCCGACGCCGGAGCCGTGTACTTGATCGGGATCACGGGCGCGATGCCCGTGCAGCTCGTCTCCTCGACGCCCGAGCGTGCGTTGCTCGGCAACAGCGTCGCGGTCGGTGACTTCAACGACGACGGCGTCACGGACGTCGCCGCCGGCGCGCGCCTCGCTCCGATCGGAGGCGCGGACGCGGGCAAGGTGCACGTGTTCTTCGGCCCGTTCACCCCCGGCGCCGCGCGTGAGCTCGTCGTCGAGAACCCGAACCCGGTCCAGTGGGGCAACTTCGGCCACCACCTCGCTGTCGGCGACGCCGACGGCGACGGGGACGACGATCTCTTCGTCTCCAGCATCGGCAACACGGCGAGCTCCGTGCCGGTCGCCGGGCAGATCTTCTGCTACCCCGGTCCGATCGCGAACACGAGCTTCGCGGTGATCGAGGATCCCAACCCGAACCCGGCCGACCTCCCGGCGCCGCGTTTCGGGATGCACATCGATGCGCGCGACCACTGGCTCCTGGTCGGAGCCAACCGCAAGGACTGGAACGGCGTGCACGACGCCGGGCTGGGCTTCGTCTATCCCGGGCCGGGCTTCGGTAGCGTCTCGCTGCACGAGTTCCCGGGCGCCAACCCCTCCGACTACATGGGCTTTCGCTGCGTCGCCGCGAACGTGGTTGGCGATGCCGCGCTCGACTTCACGTTCGTCGTGATGCCGAACCAGAACCTCCCGGTGGCCAACCCCCTCGCGCTGATCACGTGGGACGGCACGGACCTCCACGGCCCGCCCGCTCGAATCCTGCGTGCGATCGACGACTCCGGTGACCACTTCGGGAACGGCCTGACCTGGGGCCAGATGGTTCCCGGTGGGTACGAGGAGCTCGTCGTCGGTGATCCGACGTACGACGCCCCCGGCACCGGTGGCGCCGACGACACTGGCCGCGTCGTCGTCTATTTTTAGCCGTCCTACCTCTTCTGGGCCGTCTGATTCGTCACCGGCGCGCGTGGGGCGTATCCTCGCCGCATGAGAGCGATTCCGTGTTTTGTCCTCGTGCTCGCCTCCTGTGCCTCGAAGGGCATCTCGAACCAGGAGCTGAGCGACCTGCACCCGGCGGAGGTCGGGAACCAGATCGTCGTCTGCGGCAAGCGCTATTCGACCGGCGCGCCCGTCGTGCTCTGGACCGATCCGGGGGGCTACGACGCGACCACCACCGAGCTGTTCTTCGATCCTCCGGCGCGCGACGTCGAGACCCCGGCCGCGGGCAGCTTGCGGTACGCGCCCGGCCGTCATGACCGCGCCACGGGGCGCCAGCTCGTCTCCGCCGGCTCGAGCGATGTCCTCGCCCTGCAGGACATCGTCGATCAGTTCGTGATCCACTACGACAGGTGCGGACTGAGTCAGACCTGCTTCAAGGTCCTGCACGATCGCCGTGGCCTGTCGGTGCACTTCATGATCGACATCGATGGAACGATCTACCAGACGCTCGACCTGCGCGAGACCGCCTGGCACGCGGCGAAGGCCAACACGCGCTCGATCGGGGTCGAGGTCGCGAACATGGGGGCGTACCGCATCGGTGACAAGGCCGGCGAACGCGTCCTGGACAAGTGGTACCGCCAAGACGATTTTGGCACCCGCATCGAGCTGCCCGGCGGCGTCGGGGACGGCGGCGTGCGCGTGCGCGGCTTCGTCGGTCGTCCGGCCCGCAGCCGCCCGGTGCGCGGCCCCGTGCAGGGCGAGGTGCGCGTGCAGTACGACTTCACGTCTCAGCAGTACGATTCGCTCGTCAAGCTGACCGCTACCCTGTGCCGCGTCTTTCCCAAGCTGCAGCCCGATACGCCGCGCGAACGGTCCGGTCGCGTGCAGACCGACGTGCTCGACGACGCGGAGTGGCGCGCGTTCTCCGGCGTGATCGGCCACAACCACATCAGCTCCGCAAAGCAAGATCCGGGGCCGGCGTTCGACTGGGAGCGCTACCTCGCGCGCGTGCGCACGCGGCTCGCCGCGGGCGGGTCGTAGGGAGCGGACGGCTACTGCCCACCCCGCAACCGCTCGATCCGGCGAGAGGGGGCGAGGCCGATCAGGATTCGGGATCGAGCGCGACTCCGAGCCTTCCGCCAGCTCGCTCGATCAAGTGCTCCGCGTTCTCGACGTCCACGTTGCGCACGGCCATCACCACCGCGAGCTTCACCCGCCCCCGCCCGCGCCGTAGGAGCTCCGCCGCCGCGCTGCGGTCGACGCCCGCGATGCGCATCACGAGGCGCTCGCCGCGGTCGACGAGCTTCGTGTTCGCGCTCGTGTCGACGTCGACCATCAGGTTGCCGTGCACCTTGCCGAGCTGGACCATCGTCAGCGTGCTGATGAGGTTGAGCGCCAGCTTCGTCGCCGTGCCCGCTTTGAGGCGCGTCGAGCCGGCGACGACTTCGGGGCCGGTGACGCAGCGGATCGAGACATCCGCGCGGTCGCCGGCCTGGGCGAACGGCACGCACGCGAGAAAGACGGTTGCCGCTCCCCGCGCGCGCGCGGCGTCGATCGCGCCGTGGGCGTAGGGGGTCGTGCCGCCGGCGCTGATCGCGAGGACGATGTCGCGCGGGCCGATGCCGCGCGCCTCGACCTCGGCCGCGGCGTCGGCGGCCGAGTCCTCCGCGCCTTCCACCGCGTTGCGCAGCGCCACGTCGCCGCCGGCGATGATGCCCTGCACCTGCTCGGGGTCGGACTGGAACGTCGGCGGACACTCGGAGGCGTCGAGGACGCCGAGGCGGCCGCTCGTGCCGGCACCGAAGTAGAAGAGGCGTCCGCCGTCCGCGAGGCGTTCGGCCGCCAGCTCGACCGCGGTGGCGATCGAGGCGTGCGCGGCCTCGACCGCGGCGAACGCGGCGCGGTCCTCGGCGATCATCAACGCGACAGCCTCGGCGACCGGCAGCGCGTCGAGCGCGGCGGTGCGTTCGTTCTCGCGTTCGGTGTCGAGGTGTCCGCGGCCTTCGGTGGCGCTCATGGCTTCTTGCGCGCGACGCGCTCGCCGGGCTCCCACAGACGACCAGAAGCGAGCGTCAGGCCGCCGTCGACCGTCAAGACCTCACCGGTGACGTATGCGCTGGCGGGGGAGAGCAGATAGATGCAGTGCGCCGCGACTTCCTCGCGCGTCGCGAAGCGACCGAGCGGGACCTTGGCGCGGATGCGCGCCTCGACCTCGCCCTCCGGCCACAGGTTCTCCTTCGCGCCGTCGGAGGGAAACGGGCCGGGCGCGACGGCGTTGACGCGGATTCCGTGTGGCGCCCACTCCGCGGCCAGCGTCTTGGTCATCGCCAGCACGCCGGCCTTGGCGCTCGCCGAATGAACCACGCCCGGCATCCCGGTCCAGGCGTAGGTCGCGATCACGTTGAGCATCGAGCCACCCGTGTTCTCGATCATGTTCCGCCCGACGAACTTCGAGCAGTAGAACGTCCCGTCGAGCACGATTCCGAGCACGGCGCGCCAGGCGTTGGCCGACAGCCGCTCTGCGGGGCAGACGAAGTTGCCCGCCGCGTTGTTGACGAGGTGGTGGATGCGGCCGTGGCGCTCGACGATCGCCTCGACCGTCTCGCGCACGCGGTCGGGCTCGCGGACGTCGAGCGAGCGCGCTTCGGCCGACCAGCCGCGCTCGCGCGCCTCGTCGAGCAGCGCGGTGTGGTGTTCGGCGTTGCGCGACGCGATCACCACGTTCGCCCCGAGAGCGCAGAGCCCGCGGCTGATCTCCAGGCCGAGGCCCGTGCCGCCTCCCGTGACGAGAACGACCTCGCCCGCGAACGTGTCCGCGGGCAACCATCGACCGGCTTCGACCGTTTCGGCGCTCATGCGCGCCAGGTTCGCAGATCGCGCGTCCGGGAGCCAGACCGCGTCGATCTCCGCGACCCTGCTAGTGGTGTGAGTCACTCTTGTGCGGCATTTTGGTCGGCCCGTACCCGCCCGCTGCTGCGTTGTGCCTCCTCCGAGACTTGCAGCGAAGTCGCGTCGTCGCTGCGCCTTGCAGCGAACGCGGACGCACCGCCCAAAATGCCGCACAAGAGTGAATCACCCCACTAGGGCGTCTTGATCTC
>JAAELL010000082.1 GCA_024226735.1 bacterium
GCGATGGAGGATCCAGCGATGACGAAGAACAATACAGCGCCGGGGGAGACCCCGGAGCCGAGGGAGGGCGAGCGTAGCGAGCCCGATCGAGGCGGAGGGGGCTCCCCCGGCGCGCGCGCCCGCCCGCCGGGGGGTGCCCGCGACCCGGAGGTCGTGCCGCGCGCGAGGCGCAGGCGCTTCAACGCGGCGTACAAGCTGCGCATCGTCGGCGAGGCCGACGCGTGTGCCAAGCCCGGCGAGATCGGCGCTCTGCTGCGTCGTGAGGGGCTCTACTCCTCGCACCTGATGGACTGGCGTCGGGCCCGGGACCAGGGCCAACTCGAGGCGCTCGCGCCCAGGAGGCGCGGTCCCAAGCCCGACCCGGACCGTCCGCTGATCAAGCGCAACGCACAGCTCGAGCGTGAGAACGCACGGCTGCGCAAGAAGCTCGAGGTGGCCGAGACGATCCTTGAGGTGCAGGGAAACGTCTCACGGCTGCTGGGCTTGACGATGCCGAAGAGCGGGAGCGACTCGTGAACGCGGCCGAGGAGCTGGGGGCACGCTTCGGCGTTGCCCGCGCCTGCCGCTCGCTCGGGGTCGCCCGCGCGACGCTCTATCGGCGCCGGATGGCACGCACGTGTCCCCGGCCTCAGCAGCCACGCCCGCGCTCGCCGCGAGCACTCTCGATCGACGAACGACTGGCCGTGCTCGAGGTGCTCAACGAAGAGCGCTTCTGTGACCTCGCGCCGCTGACGGTGTGGGCCATGCTGCTCGACGAGGGACGCTACCTGTGCTCCCCACGCACGATGTACCGGATCCTCGCGGAGTCCGGCTCGGTGCGTGAGCGCCGCAACCAGCTGCGTCACCCGGCGTACAAGAAGCCCGAGCTCTTGGCGACCGGCCCGAACCAGGTCTGGAGCTGGGACATCACCAAGCTCAAGGGGCCGGTGAAGTGGTCGTACTTCTACCTCTACGTCGTGATGGACATCTACTCGCGCAACGTCGTGGGCTGGATGCTGGCGGACTGCGAGAGCGGCGCGCTGGCGAAGGAGCTCATCGAGCAGTCTTGCGCGAAGCAGGGCATCACCGCTGACCAGCTCACGATCCACTCCGACCGCGGACCGCCGATGATCTCCAAGCCGGTGGCCTTTCTGCTCGCCGACCTGGGCGTGACGAAGTCCCACAGCCGGCCGTACACGTCCAACGACAACCCGTTTTCCGAGAGCCACTTCCGCACGCTGAAGTACCGACCGGACTTCCCCGCGCGCTTCGGCTGCATGGCGGACGCGCGGGCGCACTGCCGCGCATTCTTCCACTGGTACAACCGCGAGCATCGCCACTCGAGCCTCGGGATGCTGACGCCTGACACCGTGCACAACGGCCGCGCCGAAGCGGCCGTCGCCGCGCGATCGATCGTGCTCGACGCCGCGTATCGCGCTCATCCCGAGCGCTTCGTGCGAAGACCGCCAGCGCCGCCGGAGCTGCCGACGGCAACCTGGATCAACCCGCCGGCACGCGAGGTCGCCGCTCGAGAACTCGCAACCGCGCACGCAACCGCGCAGACCGAGGTGGCCGCGGCTGCTCACTAAACTCGACGACGCGGTGTCTCAAAGTCGTTGGCACGTCCCGCAGGAGGACAACATGGCACGGAGGCGCAAGTCAGCGGAACCGGAGCGGCGTCGCGAGTTCGGCTGGATCGGCCAGATCAAGGTGCGTGGCAAGACCGCGCCCGGCTGGTACATGCGGTACACGGACCTCGACGGCAAGGTCGTCCAGCGCAAGGCCGGGACGACCGA
>JAAELL010000083.1 GCA_024226735.1 bacterium
CGTTCGCTGCAAGGCGCAGCGACGACGCGACTTCGCTGCAAGTCTCGGAGGAGGCGCAACGCAGCAGCGGGCGGGTACGGGCCGACCAAAATGCCGCACAAGAGTGAATCACACCACTAGCGGTCAACCGCCGGCTTTGACACCACAGGCAAAGAGGTTCACGCCCGCCTCCTCGAGGCGAATCTCGCTGCACGGCGCGGCGAACTTCGACGCCTGGAAGATGCGGTTCATGTCGTCCTCGTCCCGGTGGTAGAGCTTCCAGTGGAGCACGAACTCCATCAGCGCTCGATCGGGGTTCGTGGTGTGGAAGTTGCCGAGGATGACCTTGCCGCCGGGAGCCAGGCAGTCGTGAATCCAATCGAGGAGAGCGACCACGAACTTGTCCTGGAAGTAGTCGATCAGGCCGATGCTGTAGATCAGGTCCTGCCCCTCGAGGTCCAGGGTCCGGCGGCCCGTCGCGAGGTAGACGAGGTTGCCTTGCTCGAGTCGTATCTTGCTCCGCAGGCCCAGGGAATCCCTGCGATCGGACACGAAGGCCAGGGCCTGCAGGTCGATATCGATCAACGTCGCCGACAGTCCGTCCGCGCCGCCCTGACCGAAGACATCGAAGAGCTCCTGTGCGGGCCCGGCGGCGAGGCTCGTGACGCGGGCTTTGCCCGAGCCGCGCTCGAGGACCGCAGCGATCTCGCCCGCGAGGAGCCCGCGACGGTTGCGCACGGCCTTGGCCGAGGGGCGCTCGAGGAAGAGGGTATCGATCAGGGGACCGATCGGCGCAACGCCGCCGACGTCGCCCCCGTACATCCACTCGATCGTCAGGAAATCGCCCGCATATCCGCGCGGTTTGCTGAAGATCCGCTCGACGATGCGCGACAGGTGAAGGTACGGCAGGAACTCTCGGTTCAGCACCCGCTCGATCTCGACCGAGATGGACGCCTCCGCCGAGAGCAGCGTCGAGAGCGCGCACACGAGACCGTCGAACTCGCCGTGCGCGCGCTCGACCAGCTTGGCGGGCACGATGCCAGTTCCCGAGGCGCCGTCGACGACCTCCAAGAGGAGCGCCTTGAACGAGTCGAGCTGCGGCGCGAGCGCGCGCCACTCCTCGAGACCCTCGAGCTGGCTGCTGCCCTCGGCCAGGCGCGAGCCCAGCTCCTGCGAGGTGGCGCGCACGCGACGAGCGAGCAGGCGGCCGAGCGCGCGGTACAGATCCGTAGCGAAGCGAGCGTCATCCTGAATCGAGGCCTCGAGCTGGCTCCACTCGAGCGCGAGCACGCGGCCGTCCTCCGTTGCGCGCACGGTCGCCGTTGCTGCACCGCCCTCGAGGAAGGACATCTCCCCGACGAGCTCCCCCGAGCCGAGGACCGCGATCGGTGCCTCGACGCCCTCGAGGGTGACCTCAAAGACTCCCTCCAGGAGGACGAGGATCTCCCGCGGTGGCTCGCCCTGCGCCATGATGGCGTCGCCACTACCGACCGCGCGCTCGACACCGACGGTCAGGAGTCGATCGATCGTCCGAGGCTCGACCTCGGCGAGAAAATGGAGGGCTTCGTGCATGGAATCGCCTATCGCTCCGCGCAGCGGACGAGGTGACGAGCACTCCGGAGAATAGCCGGGAGCTCCTGCTCGGCAGCCGTCCGCCCAGCGGCCACCATCGCGTGAAAAGCGTCGAAATCGTACCCCGACTCGCGGGGCGTACAAGGTTCGATGACGACGTCAGCCGCTTGTGCGTCACTCGCGCCGTGCCAAAACCCGAGCAGATCCCAGGACCGCGCGATGACGCGGCCGAGACCCAATGGACCGCCGATCGATCTCGTCAGGTCCGCGGCGAGCACGTCGCTCTCCGCAGAGGGATTGGGAAGCACGCTGACGGCGATGCGCAGACCACAGCGCCGCCCCTCGAGCTCATCGACAGGGACACGGCTCACCAGAGCGCCATCGACCAACCTGCGCGCACCGCTCTCCACGGGTGGGAGGAGCCCGGGCATCGCGGCCGTCGCAACGAGCGCCGTCGCGACCGGACCGCGATCGAGCAGAACGCGCTCGCCTCGGATCAGGTCGGTCGCGATGGCCACGGCGGGCCGCGTCAGATCTCCGATGTCGACGCCTCCGGCGATGCGCTCGGCATTGCGCCGGATCTTCTTGCCCGCGAAGAGCGACGAGCGCGGCAAGAGGCTGACGTCGCGGATCCGCTCGTTCGAGCCGATCGTCTCCTCGGCCAGCTGCAGGGCGCCAGCTGCGGAACCACTCAGCGCGTACAAGAGCGCGACGATGCCGCCGATGCTGGAGCCCGCGAGACAGTCGACGGGCACGTCCGCTTCCTCCAGCACGGACAGGACGCCCAGATGCGCGAAGCCGCGCGCCGCGCCCGCGCTCAGCGCCACCCCGATCTCCCGCCGCGCGATCCAGCGCGCCACGCGCGCGATGACGAGGCCATCCTCGGCGTCATCGACGTCACCGAGGCGGTAGGACCAGACCGCGGCGGGACCGGCCCGTCGTCGAGCCGCGGAACCGACTCGCAGCGTCGCCACCTGGGCGGCGCGCGGAGTCGTGGGCGCCGCGGGAGCATCCGCGGCATCGTCGATGACGAGCACGGCGTCGCGCGCACGCAGGCCCCCGGCGAGCTCGTCGACGAGCGGTACCGGCACCACCCACACGCGCCGCTCGCCAGGGCCAGCCTTCTCCCGCCATTCCGCAAGCTCCTCCGCCAGGCGCGCCCCATCATTGGCGCCCGGGACATCGCGGATCGAGCCCGCCCCATCGAGCTGATCCACGACGGAGGCGATGTGCAGGCCGAGGTCGCGGTGCCCTGGTGGCACACCGATCAGAACGTGCTCGGGCTCGAGCTGGCGCGCCGCGGAGGTCTTGCGCAGTCGCGCCGCGAGGAGCTCGGCGACTCCATCGCGGAAGCTCGGCTCGTCCGCGAAGAGCGTCTCGAACGAGCGCCGGGGCACGACGACGACACGCGTCGCACGCTCGGCCGTGATGGTGGCGGATATCGGCTCGCCGCTGAGCAGCGACATCTCCCCGAAGACCTCGCCTGCGCCCAGCGTTGCGGCCCGCGGGCTGTCCGGGCGCGGGCGTACCGACACGGCGCCGGCCAGGATCGCGCAGAAACTGGATCCGCGCTCACCCCGGCGCAGGACGACCTGGCCCGGGAGGTAATCCCGAACCTCGGCGTGCGACTGGAGCTCTTCGCGTACGTTGGCCGGCAGCCCCGCGAAGAGGGGGATGCTGCCGAACGGGTCTCCCTTTTCACCGCCCACGCAAGACTACTCCGTGACCGGTGAGCCCGGGAGGACTCGATACGGCTGGATCGCCTGCACCTTGCCACGCGGCACGAAAGGCGTGAGCGGCTCACACTCGAACTTGGTCCCGACGAGCTCGTGCGTGCCCGCGCCGATGACGACCTCGCCGGGGCAGCAGGTCGTGGACTCGAGCCGGCCAGCGACGTTGACGGTGTCGCCGATCACCGTGTAGTCCTTGCGGCTGGTCGCGCCGATGTCCCCCACGACCACCGGTCCCGTGTTGATCCCCACCCGCATCTCGATCGGCGAAGAGCCCGGGCGCAAGGCGTTGAACTCGCGCAGGGCACGCTGGATCGCGAGGCCTGTCCGCACCGCCCGCACGGCGTGGTCCGGTTGCTCGAGCGGGGCGCCGAAGAACACCATGATGTTGTCGCCGATGAACTTGTCGAGCGTGCCGCCCTCGCGGAAGACGAGATGCGTGAGGCGATCGAACAGCTCGTTCAGGAGCGCCGCGATCTCCATCGCGGACATGCTCTCGGACATGCGCGTGAATCCGACGATGTCGCCGAAGAGCACGCTGACGATGCGCTCCTCCGCAAGCATCTCACGGCCCGGATCCGCGTCCGCGCGCAGGATGTGTTCGACGACCGCCGGCGAGTGATAGCGGGCGAAGCGCTCGCGCGCCTGGCGTTCGCGCTCGAGCGTCTCTCGCAAACGAGCTCGCTCGACGGCCGACGCGGAGAGCGACGCAAGGATGGAGAGCACCTCGAGGTGCGTCTTCGTGAACGTCTCGGATGCGGACGAGCGGTCGGCATAGATCAAGCCGACCACGCGGCCCCCGTGCTGCAGCGGCGCGCACACGGCCGAGTGGATCTGCAGGTCCGCGATGCTCTGCACCGCGCTGAAGCGTTCGTCGCGCGCCGAGTCCTTGACGAGGATCGGCTGGCCCATCCGGACGGCCGTCTCGGTGATGTGGCGGCTGATGCGTACGTGAACCTGCGCGGCCCCCAGCGCGCGCTCGACGCGCGGCTTCAGCTCCTGCCCCGCTGCGTCCTTCATCAGGATCGAGCAGCGCGTCGCCGGCAAGTGCTCGAACACGAGGTCGACGATGCGCTCGAGGGTGGGGTTGAGCGCGTCGTACGAGAGCAGCGAGCTGGAAGCGTCGCGCAGAATCTTGATGATCCATGCCGCTCCGCGCAGGGGGTCCGCCACGGCGTCCGACGACTGCCCCAGAAACTGCTCGGCAGCCACCTGCGCCGCTCGCTCGCCGAGCGTCTCGCCCGCGGCCGTGCTGAGCACCGAATGCACGAGTCCATCGAACGCATGCTCGCCGAGCGTTTGCGCTTCGGCCCCTGACTCCGCTGGCCGGGGACCGTTCGATCGCTCGGCGGCGCTCGGGGGCCCCACCCGGAAGTGCGCCTCGACTGCGCCCAGCCGCAGCGTTTCCTCGGAAACGATGCGGTAGCGGGAGACCTGGCGATCCTGCGCGAAGGAGCCGTTCGAGCTATCGAGATCCACGAGCTCCCATGCGTTACCGACCCGGGTCACGCTCGCGTGATAGCGCGAAACGCTCCGATCGTCGATCAGCACGTCGCAGTCGAGTCCGCGGCCCAAGCGAGCACTGCCTGACTCGAACTCGAATCGGCGGGACTCGCCTCCGACTCGAAACGAGATCGTCAGCGTGTATCGGTCCTCGGTCAACGGGCCTCGCTTCCAAGTCGATCGAGCACGTCCTGCGCCTCGGCCAATACGCTGTGTCCGCCGACGTACATGGTATTCCAAGCGCTCTCGAGTAGCTCGCGCACGCGCTCGAGATCATGCCGAGCCGCGGCAAGGTCGTCGAGCTGCAGATGCGCGAGAGCCGCAAAGCCGCACGCTGTCGGGTGGCCAGGAGAGCCGAGCGAGCCCGAGTGCTCGAGGGTTGCAAGCGCGAGTGCGGGTTGGCCCGTACGCAACTGGCCGTAGCCGACGAGACGCACAACCGATGGATCGCCAGGAGCCAGCTCGCGCAGTCGCTTCGCCACGAGCAGGTCGCGCGCGTGCTCCTCTTCGGTGCGCCCGGTCGACACGAGGTTGCGCTCGAGCTGGTTCACCACCGCGATGCACGTGCGCGGATCCTCGACCACCGCCTCGATCGCCGCGAGCCGCAGTTCGGGGTCGAGCTCCCGGTCGGCGCACAGCCGCTCGAAGACGGACTGGCGAAAGAGCTGCTCGTCGAAGAGCTGCTCCAGCAGCTCCTGGGCCTCCGGACGCCGGTCGAGCAGGCGCTGCGAGCGGCGCCCGCGCTCGGCGTCGAAGCTGACGAGGTGTCCGTGATCGTTGTAGACGAGGAGCTCGTCGCCATTGGGTCCGCCGAAGCCCAGGACGCCGAAGTTGACGCCCAACTCGCCGCGCAGCGCGAGCAATTTCTCGCCCGTGAGCGCGTCGTAGACCGGGACGCGCGAGGAGATGATCTTCGACACGACGAAGCGCGAGCCGTCCGCGTTCGCGACGATCCCGGCGCGGCTCCAGCCCTTGAACGTGCCCTTGCGTGCGCTGGACGGCGTCGCCTGGGTCAAGTCCCACAGCTCGAGCACGTAGTCGCCCCACGAGCGGCCGGTCAGCGTCGCGAGCCGCGCCCCGTCCGCGAGAGGACACAGGCTCCACACCGCACCTTGCGTTGGAATCGTCCGCAGGAGGCTCCCGTCGCGCGCATCCCACACGCGGATGGCCTCGTCGTCGCCGCCGGTGTACACGCGCGTTCCGGCGCGACCGAACGCGACCGAGCGCACCGGCGCACCATGGCCGCGCAAGACGACCGGCTCGCCGCCACTCGAGACGGGCCAGAGGCGCGCGGTTCCGTCGGCCGAGGCCGAGGCGAGCGTCTCCCCCGCCGCGTCCCAGGCGAGCTCGAAAACGGGACCCGAGTGGCCCTCGAGCGTACGCGTGAGAGCTCCGGTCGCCGTCTCCCAGAGGGCGATCGCGCCACCGTCCGAGGTCGCCGCGAAACGCTCGCCCCCGGGGTGCATCGCACCCCAGCGGTAGACGGGGTCGAGCGGCAGCGCCGCGAGCTCCGTGTCGGTCGTCAGGTCCCAGAACGTCACCGTACCGCGCATCGACCGCACCGCGATCCGCGTGCAGTCCGGCGTCGCGAACATGCGGAAGTCCCCGGTGCGGCTCTGGGCCGGCAGACGGAGGCCGGTGTCGGGGTCGCGCCAAATGCGTATCGTGTGGTCGTCGGAGCCCGAGACGATGCGCTCACCATCGGGCGAGTACGCAGCGTACACACCGCGCCGGTGCCCCAGAAGCGTCCGCACGCTGCGCTCACGACCCAGGTCCCACACGCGCAGCGTCGCGTCGTCCGACGCGCTGGCGAGCCTGCGGCCGCCCGCCCGGAAGCTCAGACTCGTCACGCCGCCCGCGTGGCCGACGAGGCGGTACAGCACGCGCCCGGTCGCCGCCTCCCACACCTGGATGGCGGTGTTGGTCGAGGTCGACGCGACCCGCTCCCCGTCCGCGCTGAACGCGAGCGCCGTCCCGACCACGGGTGGATCCGACAACGGCGGGATGCGCGGACTGCCGGTCTCGGCGTCGAAGATCCAGAGCGACTGGCCGCGGTCGACGGCGCCCAGCCAGCGGCCTTGCGGGTCGTACTCCACCGCGACGAAGCCGACGCCCGTGCCCTCGAGCGCGAGCTTGCGCTCGCCGGATTCGACGTCCCAGACGTAGAGCACGTCCGCGCCCGCGGCCACTCGGCGCCCGTCCGGGGACAGTGCGACCTTCGACCGCGTCAGGCCCGAGAGCACGGGCGCGAGCGCGGCCAAGGGTGCTGGCCCCGGCAGCGCGCGGTGCAGCCGTCCCCGAAAGTCGGTGACGAAGGTACTCTCGTCGTGCTCCGCCCCCACGGTCCGTACCTTCTCGAGAAAGGCCGCGTCCGCCAGCAGCACGTGCACGTCCGCGGGCAGCGCGCGGGTCCAGGCCTCGCGCGACTCGCGCGTCGCGGATAGCGGGAGCACGAGGACGAAACGAGTCTTGAAGTACGCGTCGCTTAGCTCGCGGAGGTCCTGCCAGCTCGGATCGACGCCCCGCCCGGTGATGACGCGTACGACCGACGGCTGGTTGGTGATGACCAACTCCTCGCGCGAGCCGTCGCTGCGCGCAAGGCTCGTCTTGATCAGCGGCGGGTCGAAACGTGGCGCTACGCTCGGCGCCGACGCATCCACACGCATCGTGTTCACGAGTTGCCCGGAGGCCAAGTCCCAGACGCCGACCTCCCAACCGGCGCCGCTCGCCTGGCGCACCGGAGCGGCCGCGCGCGCGAGGTTCGCGTCGAACGACAAGCGATGGGGCCAGGGCGGCACGGGCAAGGGCACGCGCCGCAGCTCCTCCCCCGTCTCGGCGTCCCACAGGTGCACGAACCCGTCGAGGCCGTAGCTGGCGATGCGCGTCCCCGTCCGGTCGAACGCGACGCAGCGCACCTGACGCGTGTGCCCGTACAGCGTCTGCTGGCTCGCGTCCGCGCGCCCCGCGAGGTAGCGCCACTCCCACCCACGTCGAACCGGAACCGTCTTCTCGAGGAAGCGCCGCGCGGCATGCACATCGTTCGCGTTGAGAGCCCCGTCGGCGGCGGCGATCGCGGTCTCGTAGCTGCGCGCCTCGAGCTCGACGGCCTTCTCGTTCGCGAGCGCCGCGTTCGCGTGGGCCTCGCCGGTCGCGGACATCAGCTCGCTGTTCTTCTCGGCCAGGAGCAAGGACGCGCCGAGCGAGCCGCCGACGATGAGGAACGCCGCCATGCCCACCGTCGTCGCCAGGACGCGGTTGCGCCCGACCCACTTCTTCATCTCCGCCAGCGCGCCCGTCGCGTGCGCGCGCACGACGTGGCCCTCGAGGTACGCGCGGAGGTCGGTGGCGAGATCGGTCATGTCGGCGTAGCGGTCGACCGGTTCGCGCGCCATCGCCTTGACGCAGATCGACTCGAGCTCGGGGGCCACGCCGGGCGCGAGCCTGCGCACGGGCTGCGGGGGGCCGTGCAGCACCATCGCCAGCACGACGCGCGGCAACATCCGACTGCCCGACTTGTGATACGGCATGCCGCCCGTCAGCAGGTGATAGAGCATCGCCCCGACCGCGTACACGTCGGACCGCGGGCCGACGGTCTCGCCGCGCGCCTGCTCGGGGGGCATGTAGTACGGCGTCCCGACCACGGACCCGTCCATGGTCACCAGGGGTGAGTCGGGCGCCGTCTCGCGCTGATCCCTGCGGTCGGTCCGGACCTCGCCGAGCGTCGCCGATTCGACTTCCCGTAGCCGAATGTCGCGCACGTCCTTGCGCCCCTCCACGCGCGCGAGGCCCCAGTCCATCACGTGCACCTCGCCGTACTCGCCCACCATCACGTTGGCGGGCTTGAGGTCGCGGTGCACGACGCCCTTGTCGTGCGCGTAGGACATCGCCTCGCAGATCTTGAGCAGCACGCCCAGCGCCCGCGTCTGGTTCCAGCCGCCCCGTCCCGCGGCCACCATGTCGAACGTCGTCCTGAGGTCGTGCCCTCGGACGAGCTTCATCGTGAAGTAGACCGCCCCCTGCGCATCGACGCCCAGCTCGTGGACCGGCACGACGCCGGGGTGATCGAGCTGGCTCGTGACCTGCGCCTCCTCGAGAAAGCGCGAGAGCGTCTCGGGCTCGATCTCCTGCTCGCTGCCCTCGCCGCGGGCCTCGCCGCCGCCCTCCCCGCTGCCCGGCTTCCCCAGCGCGACCTTCATCGCGAGCATGCGCCGTAGGTCGGTGTCGAAGACCTTCAGGATCGCCCCCATCCCGCCGCGCCCGATCTCGCCCTTCACGACGTAGCGCGTCGAGTCCGGATCCGGGCCGAGCTGCGCGAGCCGGGCATGCGGCGTGTCGGCCGCGTCCGCCGGCGGCGGACTCGCGGCGAACGAGACGGTTTCCGGGGGCTGCTCCTGCGACGGCGGCAGCGGCTCTGGCCCCGGGTGATCGTGGGTCATCGACACATTATAGAGTGCAGCTTCGTGCGACTGCGAAGCCGGCGTTCCGGCCGGCGTTGGTGGATGTACCCAGACGGACAGGCAGATCCCCTGCGCGACGCCGAAGTGGAGTCGCCGCGCAGTGAGCCACCCATCCGCCACAGAGCGTAGGGCTCACGGCGGCGGGCCCGAGTAGGATCCACCCCCTTGACGCGCGTCCTCCTGATCCTTGGCCACGGCCGTGAGAAGAGCCTCTGCCAGCACCTGGCGCAGGTCGCTCTCAGCACGCTGGAGGAGCAGCGGGCGGAGTGGCGCATGCACGATCTGCTCGCCGACGGCTTCGATCCGGTGCTGCGCCTCGAGCAGGACCAGCGCCACGCACCGGCGCTCTCCTCCGCCGAAGACCCGCTCGTCGCACGTTACCAACAGGACGTGCAGTGGGCGCAGGCTTACGTCGTCATCCACCCGATCTGGTGGTTCGCGCCGCCGGCGATCCTCAAGGGCTGGGTCGACCGCGTCCTCGTCGACGGCGTGGCGCTGGCGCACGACGCCGAGCCACCCGCGGGCCTGCTCGGCGGACGCAGCGCACTCGTCGTGCAGACCTTCAACGCGCCGCGCATCGTCGACCGCCTGCTGATGCGGCGGATCTCGATGCGCTTCTGGACGACCGCGGTCTTCGGGTCGGTCGGTGTCCGCCGGGTGACGCCGCTCGCGCTCTTCGACGCAGGGAAGCTCTCGAGCGGACGCCTGAAGCGCTTCGAAGGTCGGTTGCGCCGCTCGGTCACGGAGCTCGCGGGTCGGGTCGGCGCCAAGAGCGAAGCCGAGTAGCCGCCAGCTGACGCCGGGACCGCCCCGCCGCACTCATGCGGTCAGCGCCCTTTCGCGTTCGTATCTAGGCTTCCACCAATGGATCGCGAGCGGCACGGCGATGTTGAGCCAGAAGCAACTGACCATCAACGTGTAGAAGGCCTCGGTGCTGAGGATCCCGTGCTGGACGTAGGCGATGTCCATGACGACGAAAGCGAGCTCGGCGCGCCCGAGCATGCCGAAGCCGATCATCAGGCTGGCCGCTGGGCGCATGCCGCTCGTGTAGCGCGCCGCGAGGCTCGCGCTCGCGATCTGGAACACCATGACGCCCAGGGTCATCGCGAACACGTGCGGGATCACGCCCACCAATAGCTCGGCGTCGAACTCGAGATGCGCGCCGAGGTTCACGAAGAACACGGGCCCGATCCACGAGAAGGCGACGTTGTCGACGATGCGCTTCGTGTCGGCGTACGAGCCCTGTTCGTGGCCATCGAAGAAGTGCTCTCGCGCCACGACCAACCCCGCCATGTACGCGCCGACCGCGGGATGGAAGCCGAACAAGTGGCCGAACAGGGCCGATCCGAGCGCCAGCAGGAGAACCTGCAAGACGGCATGCTCTCCTCGATCCATCCGCAGCAGGTGCCGCAGCCCGCGGTTGCCGAGCAGCGGCACCCGGCTCACCCAACCGGACGGCGAGTCGGGAAACACCCAGGCGCCGAAGATCGTAACGACGACGAAGAACAGCACTGCCTTGGCGAGAATCCAGCCGACACCGAGCGCGCCAACGCTCGCCCCTCCCTCGGTCACGAGCGGAATGACCACTGCGATCAACGCCAGGGACGCAATGTCGTCGAGAACCGCCGCCGTCATGACGCGCGTCGCCACCGGCGATTGGTGGAGCCCCTCGCTGCGCAGCGAGACCATGGTCAGCGAGACGGCCGTCGCGGTCATGGTCAGGCCGCACATGACGGCGATCTGCGCGTCGCGCCAGAACCCGTAGGCGACCCCGAACGCCACCAGGAAGGGAAACAACGCCCCGAAGAAAGCGATGCCCCAGCTCCGCCGGATGCTGCGCAGGAAGTTGCCGGCACTCTCCTCGAAGCCAAGCGCGAACATGATCAGGATGATCCCGAGCTCGGACAGCCCGCGGATGAACGGTCCGGTGTCGCTCGACAGCCAGCCCAGGTTGACCAGGACCGCGCCGGCACCGAGGTAGTAGACGACCGGCGTCATCCGCGTCGCCCGGGCCGCGCCGACGGCCGCGAGCGCGCTGGCCCAGATCAGGGTGAGCTGAACGAGTTCGTTCATGCGGCTCCAATCGCATGCCACACGGGTCGTGGAGTCAAGGGGCCGATGGGCGACTTCGCCCCTCGAGTTGCATCCAAGCGACCGCCGACTCGCGCGGGATGACGGTCGCCGCAGTCATCAGCGGAATGCTGGCGCGACCGAATGCGAGGGATCGACCTCGGACGGCGTCGCGCGAGAAAGACCACGGGCCGGGTTTCGACTCTCGCCCAGGGCCGGTACGGTCCAAGACCAGAACTGCAGCCACCCCCTCGCGCCCACGCGCGCAGAAGCAACATGCGTACCGCCCTCCCCCTGCTCCTCGCTTCGATCCCGGTCCCGCACCCAGCTTGGGCCCAGGGAAGCTGTGGATCCTGCCCCTCCACCGGAGCCTGTCCGCCCATCGAGCCCATCAACCCGTTCACCAATCACAGCTGCGAGAACCACTCGTTCCACACGCATGCTTCGGAGGTGATCCCGTTCGTCGACTTCTCGCGCGCGAACCTGTTCGCATCGGACTTCTCGTTCGCCGACGCGATGGGCGGCGATTTCTCCGGCGCGGACGCCCGCTGCGCCGATTTCTTCAACGCGGAGCTCTCTGGCTCCGACTGGATCGGTGCGGACTGCACCGACGCGTCGTTCCTCCTCGCCGACATCTGCTCTGCAAACCTCACCGGCGCGAACTTGACCGGAGCCGGACTGGGTGGCGCCGAGATCCAGTTCGCCGACCTGCGTGACGCAGTACTAGTCGATGCCGACCTGACCGCGGCCCCCTGCCAGAACTCCACCTTCGCGGGTGCGGACCTCACCCGTGCTGTCCTGATGACCGCCAACCTGCGCAACTGCATCCTGCGCGGCGCGACCCTGGCCGATGCACAAATGAGCTTCACGGACGTCTCGGACGCCGACTTCTCGGACGCGGACCTGTCGGGCGTCACGGACCTCGCAACGACATTCGGCACGGCCTCCTACAACCCCTGCACGCAGTTTCCGTTCAACTTCGATCCGGTTGCGGCGGGCTGGACGCTCGTCCCGAGCCCGTGCCCCGGCATCGGAACGAGCTACTGCTCGCCGGCTGCGCAAAACTCCACGGGCCGCCCGGGATCGATCACCGCGACCGGCAGCCCAGTCGCCGCCCAGAACGATCTCACGCTCGCCGCCTTCGACCTACCGCCGAGTCAGTTCGGGTACTTCCTCACGAGCCAGACCGAGGGTCAGAACGGCGTTCCGGGTTCCTCCGGCTTCATCTGCCTCGCGGGCAACATCGGGCGCTTCAGCACGCCACCACAGATCATCCAGGGGCCCGCAGGATCCATCCAAATCGACCTCGCTTCGATGCCGGTCAACCCACCACAGGCTGCCCTGCCCGGCGAGACGTGGAACTTCCAGTGCTGGTACCGAGACAGCAACCCCGGACCGACGAGCAATTTCACCGACGCAGTCAGCGTCACCTTGTTGTGAACTAGCCCAGCATCTCCTCGACGCCGCGCAGGTCCCAAACGATCCCCGAGCCGTCGAGCGCCCCCGCGCCGAGCAGCTCGCCATCGCCGCTGAAGGCGGTCGAGCGCAGCATCTTCGCGTCGCCCTTCAGGGCCATGGTGCGCTCCCAGTTCGCGGTGTCCCAGACCGTCAGCCGGCCGGCCTCGTCGCCCGTGACAAGACGCTCTCCGAGCGCATCGAACGCGACGCTCCGCACGGGACTGCCGCCCGCTGCGAGGCGCCGGTCCGGTGCACGGCCGTGGTCGAGACTCGCGATCTCCCAGACGTGTGGGGTTCGTGGACCAGGAAACGCCGCAGGTCCTGCGCGAGGTCGAGCGCGGTCGCGTAGCGCCGCCCCTTCGCCTTCGCCATCGTCTTCAGGCAGATCGTCTCCAGAGCCACGGGTAGGCCGGGGTCGAGCTTGCGCGGCGATTGCGGCTCGACCTCGAGGACCTGCCGCAGGACGGTGTGCCACGACCCCTGGAAGGGCAGCCGTCCCGAGAGCATCCGATAGAGAACGACGCCGAGGGCGTAGACGTCGGTCCGATGATCGACCCCTTCCTCGCCCCGCGCCTGCTCGGGCGACATGTACGCTGGGGTGCCCAGCAGAGCTCCCTCGCGCGTGAGGTGCGCCTGGGCCTCCGCCTGGAACGCGAGGCCGAGGTCGGCCACCACGGGATCGCCGCTCGCGCGGACGAGGAGGTTGGCCGGCTTGACGTCCCGGTGAACGACGCCGCACTCGTGCGCGTAGTGCAGAGCCTCGGCGATACGCGCGACCCAGGTCGCTGACTCTGCGGGTCCGGCCGCGCACGCTCCAGCCGACTGGCGAGCGAGGCGCCTTCGATGAACTCCGTCACGAGGTACGGGATGCCGGCGTTCTCGCCCACCTCGAAGACGGAGACGATCCCAGGGTGCCGCGGCCCAGCCGCCATGCGCACCTCGCGATGGAATCGGGCGCGAATGTGCTCGTCGGCGAGTAGGTCGGGCCGCAGGACCTTCACCGCGACGACGCGGTCGAGCTTGGTGTCGTGGGCTCGGTACACGTTTGCGAAACTGCCCCGGCCGACCTCTTCCTCCAATCGATAGTGGGCGATCTCACGCCCGACCGCGTGGACCGGATCGAGCGTCACCGCCCCCGACAACCAGGCGGCGAGGTCGACGCCATCGACGGACACATCTGGGAAGCGCTCGGCGCAGCTCTGCGGCGTCGGGCGGTCGCCGTAGCTGCTGCGCGCGTGGAACTCCTCGCCGATCAGGCGCGCGAGCCGCTCGGGGTCAGCCAGCTCGGGGAAGCGCGCGCACCACTCTTCGACGAGCTCGGGCCGAGGGCTCCGCCCTCCGGGGCGGACCGAACGACATCTTCGGGGACACGGGCCGCCCCGGACCGGAATGGTCTTTCGGTGACGTTTCTCTGACGGCGCCAGGACGCCGCCTCGGGGTCTCACTCGCAGAACCGAATCTCGAGCCCGTTCGACGTGTCCGACCCGGCGCCACCGGCGGGCGGGTCGCGGAACCAGAACTGGAAGTTCCACGTCGTGTTCGCATCGAACGGGAGCGCGCCGAGGTCGAGCTCGACGGACGCGGCTCCGTTCGCGTCGAGTTGCGTCGCGGGCAAGATGCGCTGCAGCGGGCCACCGACGCACAGCGTGCCGTTGCCGAGCGGGAGCGCGTCGCGGCTGTCGCCGAAGAAGAACACCCCGGCCTGGTGCGGCACGGCCTTGGTCGCGACGAGCGTCAGGTCGTTCGCCGCGAGGCTGACCGAGCCCTCGTGCGCGAGCTCGGCCCGCTGGCCGGTCGAGTTCGTAGCGGCGGGGCAGTAGGCGAGCGATGCGACGCACGGATCGCCGAAACGAACGGTCAACACGGGGCGCTCGACGATGCCGAGCCACTCCGACGAGCGAAACGACCACCGGTCGTGTCCTCCCGCCTGGACGAGCCAACCCCAGTTCGGCTCTCCGTCGACCCAGGCCTGCACGCTCGCCGTCACATCGAAGGTGTCGGTCCCCTTCTCGGACACTTCGTTGGTCACGAGCGCATCCGCCTCGGACCGCGCCTCGGAGCCGAGCTGAATCCCGGCACCGGCCGAATTCCAAGTCAGCGATTCATCCCAGGCGATCGTCATCCGGTGCAGCGTCGCGCCGGTGAACGACGACGAGGACATGCCTTCGGTCGTGACGCTCAGGATCGCGCGCTCGATCGTGGTCCCCGGTGGGACCTGCCCGGGACCGTCGCCGACGATCCCCTCGAAGCGGATGAGCCCCTGGTCGTGGTCGCCGTCCCCGTCCGACCAAACGTCGTCGCGCTCCCCGTGCTCGACGTCCGGCAAAGTCTCTCCGTGCGTTCCGTCACCGAGGTACGTGTCGTGCGTTCCCGCGTACGGTCCGAAACCCGCGTCCTGTCCGTTGCGCAAATGCAACGTGATTCGCGACGCGAGGTCGGAGCGCACGAGCGCGAAGTCCGACTCGATCACGAAGTTGGCGGCGGCGCTTTCGGCATGGTTGGGGCCCTCGGTCGTGCCCGGAACGTACGTCGGTGAAAACGCGATCGACTCGATCTCCGCCGCGCTCGGGCGGAACTCGAGGATCTGCATCCAGCCGTTGCCGCCGTTGGGGTCGTCCTGGTAGTCGGCGAGCATCTCGTCGAGCTCGCGACCCAGAAGGGTCGTCGACGCGCGCCGCCCGTTGGCGGCGAAGTGGCCCGAGAGCACCAGGAAGATCTGTGGGTAGGGCACGATCAGCTTGTGGAACACGTCCTTGCCGGAGTTGTCCCCTGTCGCGTCGGGCGTCGCCCCGTAGTGGCTGCGGTTGGCTGGATTGCCGGAGCGCAGGTGCTCGTGCGTCGAGACGATCACCGGCAGATCCGGGCGGGCGTCGAGGACCCCCATCGCCCACAAGAGCGCCTCGTCCGAGGGACGCCACTCGAGCCCGAGGTGCAGGTACTCCTGGCCGTCGACCGTGAAGATCTGCGACGTGTTGCGATCGTGAACGTCGGCGCCGACGAACCAGCTGCGCCCGGCGTAGCGCGCCGAGCCGAAGTAGTCGCTGAAGACCTGCGTCGAGCCCTTGTCGCCGACCGTATCGCAGTCGTGGTTGCCCAGCGTGACCGAGTACGGCAAGATGCCCTCGGGGTCCGCGACCAGGTCTCCGTCGAGGACGTCCATCGCGCGGTCGCCACGCCCCCATTCCTCGAGGTCCGCGGCACCCCCCTCGACCACGTCTCCCACGTGGCTCACGAAGACGATACGTTCGGCGAGCCGCTCTGCGGCGATCCAGACGGTCTGATTCAGGAAGTGGGCGAATAGGCCGGGATCGGCCGTGTACTTCTGGGTGTCTGGGAGCAGAACGATGCGGAAGGCATCCGGGTCGGACTGGCCCCGGGCCGGCACGGCCGTGCAGAGCAGAATGGCGAAAGATGGGCTAAAACGACGAACGATCGGCTGCATGGGGCTCCTGGGAAGTAGGTCGCGCGCAGCTTGTCGTGGCGGCCCCGAGTCGGTGCTCAGTACTCTGAGAAGCGCGCATGAAAGCCGTTTGCCGACGACCGCGAGAAGAGTGACCCCGACGACCACGTTTTGATAAAGGGACATGAAACAGGACATGGAGTTATGACCAGATGTTGTGGATGAGATCCTGAGCGAGCTGCGGCGTACCCTTGGTGTCACGCATTACCAAGACACCCCAAGCCCCCGACACGGGGGAAGGATACGCCACGTGACGGAATCTACGCCCATCATCGAGATTAGACCAGAAGAGACCGCGAAGGACGCCCTGACGGAGGTCCTGCGAACCGGTGCCCAGCGCATGCTGGCCGCGGCCCTCGAGGCCGAGGTCGAGTCGTACGTCGCCGAGTTCGCGGACGTGCGCGACGACGCCGGCCACAGGCTCGTCGTTCGCAACGGCCACTGCCCGAGCCGGAAGGTGCGGACAGGGATCGGCCCGATCGAGGTCGCCCGACCCCGCGTCAACGACAAGCGCATCAACGAGGACGGGAACAGGATCAAGTTCTCCAGCAGCATCCTGCCGCCCTACCTACGACGGACGAAGGCGATCGAGGAGCTGATCCCCTGGCTGTACCTCAAGGGAATCTCCACGGGTGACTTCTCCGACGCGCTCGCGTCGCTGCTCGGCACGGACGCTCCCGGCCTGTCGCCCACGACGGTCGTCCGGCTCAAGAAGGTCTGGGAGCAGGACTTCAGTGAGTGGAACAAGCGCGACCTCTCGGAAAAGCGCTACGTGTACCTCTGGGTCGACGGCATCCACTTCAACATCCGTCTCGAGGAGCATCGCCAGTGCATCCTGGTGGTCATGGGAGCGACCGCAGACGGCAAGAAGGAGCTCGTCGCGGTGCAGGACGGCTACCGCGAGAGCGAGCAGTCGTGGAAGGAGCTCCTTCTTGACCTGAAGGCTCGCGGCCTCGACGTGGACCCCAAGCTCGCGGCCGGCGACGGAGCGCTCGGCTTCTGGAAAGCCCTTGCCCAAGTCTGGCCGAGCACGCGCCCGCAGCGCTGCTGGTGCCACAAGACGGCGAACGTCCTGAACAAGCTCCCGAAGGGCGAGCAGCCCCGCGCGAAGGCCGCGCTGCAGGAGATCTGGATGGCCGGCGCGAAGGCGACAGCCGAGAAGGCGTTCGCCCTGTTCATCGAGAAGTACGAAGCCAAGTTCTCGAACGCGGCGGCGTGCCTGGCGAAGGACAAGGACGAGCTGCTGGCCTTCTACGACTTCCCAGCGGAGCACTGGAGGCACCTGCGCACGACCAACCCCATCGAGTCGACCTTCGCGACCGTGCGTCTACGAACCAAGCGCACGAAGGGCTCCGGCTCTCGGGTCGCGTGCCTGACCATGGTCTTCAAGCTCGCTCAAGCCGCCGAGCGCAAGTGGCGGAAACTCAACGGACACGAACTCCTCGGTGACGTCGTCCAAGGCACCGAATTCAAGGACGGCATCAAGGTCGCCGCGTGAGCCCACGGATTTCTCATCCACAACTCTTGACCATATCTC
>JAAELL010000084.1 GCA_024226735.1 bacterium
CCTCGGCACGATCGTGTGGCTCCACAACCCTCAATAGCCTCCCCCGGCTACGGCAGCACCCCCAGCACCCCCCAAGGCAGCCCCCCCCCCCCCCAGGGTCACGGCACGACACCGCACGGCATGAAGAAACTGTTCCTCTCCCTCACCCTCATCTTCTCCCTCGCCTCGCTCGCGGTCGCGGACGAGGTCGACGAGCTCATCCGCCGCGGCCGCACGCATCTCGCGGGCGGTGAGGCGGAAAAGGCCCTGATCCTGTTCGAGCAGGCCGACGCCGAGACGCGCGGCGAGCTGCGGACGCGCATGTGGGTGCTGCGCGCGTGGATGGCCCAAGGACGCATCAACGACGCGTTCGACCACCTGGAGAAGAACTTCACGAGCAAGGGCAAGAAGGGCCCCGACACCGACTACTTGTTCGGGATGGGCTCCTACCTCAAGGCGCAAAAGATGATCGCCGAGAACGTGCCGAGCTCGACGACGGGCTTCGCGTTCAACGACGCGGTCATGTTCCTGAAGAAGGCGACCGAGGCCGACCCGCAGAAGTACACTGACGCCTACCAGCCGCTCGCGGACGCCGCGTGGAACTCGCAGGACCTCGCGACGGCGATCGCCGCTGTCGAAAAGGCCGTTGGCGCGACGCCCAAGGACGCGAACACGCGCTACCTCAAGGCGCGCATCCACCTCTCGCAGTTCGTGACTCTGAACGCCGACGAGGCGCAAAAGGACAAGGCGCAGGAGCACCTTGCGACCTGCATCACCACGCTGGACGAAGCCGCCAAGCTCGTGCCCGCGCCCGAGCAGGACCCGACCCTGATCTCGGCGATCGAGAAGCAGCGCGGCGACGTTTTCCTGTGGAAGGGCGACCAGGCGCAGGCCGGCAAGGCGTACGCCAATGCGATGGGCTGGGAGCCGACCGCGGTCGATTACTCGGCGCTCTTCCAACAGCTGGTCGCCGAGGACAGCCGCAAGCCGTTCGTCGACTGCCTCACCGCGGGTGCCGAACGTTTCGAGAAGATCCACGGCGAGAAGACGAACCGCGATGCGACGCTCCAGTGGTGGCTGGGGTACGGGCGCTTCACGCTCGAGGAGTACGAGGGCGCCGAGACCGCGTTCACGAAGGCCGTCGCGAAGTGGCCGGCGTACCAGGACTCCTGGTACTACATCGGGCTGTCGCGTTACTACCGCAAGGACTACGACGGCTTCACCGAGGCGATGCAGAAGAACTGGGAGGCGTCGCCCACGGGCCTCGTCACCAGCATCTCGTCGAACAAGGACATCAACGTCCGCATCGTCAGCTACGTGATCGGCGAGCACCAGAAGAAGGCGGAGGCGGGCGACCTCTCGGCCAACGAGCCAGCGGCCTTCCTGTCGGAGGTGCGGACCGGCGTCCAGCCCGAGGACTGGGTCTTCTGGAACGACTACGGCCTGTTCGCGCGCGGCGCGGGCGACTACCGCCGGGACCGCGACAAGGAAGGCGACAAGGAGATCGCCATGCGCCACTTCGAGCGCTCCTACGCCGCCTACCTGAAGGCGATCGAGGTCGCACCGAACAAGCCGCACCTCAAGAACGACGGAGCGGTGCTGCTGCACTACTACCTCGAGCGCGACTACGACACCGCAAAGGCGATGTACGAGGACTCCTACATCCAGGCGACCGAGCTGCTCGCCGCCGGCGGCCTCGACGAGGCTTCCAAGACGGAAGCCGAGGCCGCCAAGAAGGACTCCAAGGACAACCTCGCCAAGCTCGAGGAGAAGATGGCCGGGGGCGGCGACGGGGAGTAGCGACGCGGAGGTTCGCGGCCTATCTTCGGCTGCCGTGAATCTTCCAGTCCGTATCCAGACGCGTGCGACCGATGCACGCGTCCTCTCGGTCGACGGCGCCTTCGGCGCACCGGGCCTGAACCTCAGCCACTGGCCGGGCAACACCACGCCCGCCGACCTCGCCCACGACCTCTCCACCGGCATCGCGCTGAACTTCGCGCGCCTCGACGCCGAGGAGCGCGACCGGCGCGCCGCCGGGTGCACGGCGCTCGTCAACAACCACTACGACACCGACGGGCTGTGCGCGATGCTCGCCGTGCTCCAGCCCGAGCTCGCGCTCGCGCACGCGGATGCGCTGCTCGACGCGGCCTGGGCCGGGGACTTCTTTCGCCGGCCGTCCGCGGCGGCGTTCGCGATCGACTGCATCGTCACGGCCGCGGCCGACGTCGAGCGCTCGCCGTTCGCGACGGACCTCCGCGGGCTCGAGGACTCCGCGCGCCACGAAGTGGCGACGCGCGCCATGCTCGAGCGGCTCCCGGCGCTCCTCGATGGCGAGCTCGAGCCCTACTCCGAGCTGTGGAAGCCCGCCCTCGAGGACGTGCTGGCCGACGCGAGCGACCTCGCCGCATGCACCTTCGACGACTTGGTGCATCTCGACTTCGCGTCTTGGACCGCGCCGGGTGGGCAGATATCGTCGCGCCCGAGCGGGTCCGTCGAGAGCTTCGACCCCGGTCGCCACGCGTTCTTCGAGGCGACGCGCGCCGACCGCGTCCTCGTCGCGGGCCCTGGCGCCTCCGGCACGAGCTTTCGCTTCGTGATCGGGACCGCCTCGTTCTTCGACCTCGCCTCGCGCACCCCACAGGCCCGACCCGAGCTCGCCGCCCTCGCCGAGCGCCTCAATGGGCTCGAGGGCACCGAGCCCGGATCGCAGACCTGCTGGCGGCACCAGAGCCAGACCAGTGCCTCCCCCGAGCTGTGGTTCGGTACGGACGGGCTCCCGCTCTACGCCGAGCACGCCGCGACCCATTTGGCGCCGAGCGCGCTCGACGTGCAGGTGGTCAAGCGTGAAGTCGTCGATGCATTGCGTGCGACGTGGATCTTCCCCACCGAGGAAGAGGACGAGGACGAGGAGAGCTGGGCGAGCGTATGAGCGCTGCCCCGCGGCTGCTCTGGCCCGGTTCGGATCGCGATCCGCTCGTGGTCGTGCGCAGCTCCTTCTGGGGATACAACTCGATCGGCCTGTTCGGCGGCGACGAGGCGTGCGTGATCGATCCGGGGATCTACCCCGAGGACATCGCTCTCCTCGAGCGCGCGCTGGCCGAGCGCGAAGGGACCGATCGTGGGGCTGCACCACGGCGGATCACGCGCGTCGTGCTCACCCACTCCCACCACGACCACATCCGCGGCTGGATGCACTTCCCCGGCGCGCGCACTCTCTTCCCGCGCGTCGCGGCCGAGAAGACCGAGGCGGCACGCGAGCGGATCCTCGCGGCGAAGAACGTGATCGACGAGAAGCTCGGAATCGAGGCGAAGGACTTCCGCTACCCCACGGCCGACGAGGTCTTCGACGCCGAGCTGACGTTCACGGTCGGGAGTCTCGACGTCGAGCTACGCTTCCTGCCGGGCCACTCCAACTGCACGAGCGTCGTCTGGATTCCCGCCCTGCGCACGCTGTGCAGCGCCGACTACCTCGTCTCGCCCGGTCTGCCCTACTGCCGCTGGACGGCGGGTCGGTTCGAGGAGGCACTCCAGACCATCAGGCGCTGGGTCGACGAAGACGGCATCGAGCGCATCGTCCCGTCCCACTTCGCACCGCTCGTCGGCCGCGCTGCGGTGCTGGCGGCGATCGAGACCGAGTCCGACTACTTCCGCGCGCTGCGCCAGCTCGTCCGGTCGAGTCTCGCGCAGGGACTGGACGCCGAGAGCAGCGCGAGACGCGCCGCGGCCGCGATGGACGAGCGCCGCCCCGAGAGCGCGGGCGCCCGCGCGCGCCAGGACCTCGACAACGCGCGCCGCGTCGTCGCCGAGGAGGCGTAGTCGGAAAGCTACCTTGCGCTCACCGTTCAGCGCGCCGGAACAGGATGAGTGCCCCCAACACGGCCGCGGCCGACGCCGCCATCAAGCCGCGCACGCCGATCCACGACGACAGAACACCGCCGACCGCGCCGCCGACCGCGACCGCGAAGGTGCGCGCGCTGAACATGATCCCCATCGCACCGCCGCGGCGCTCGACGGCGACCTCCGCTGCGGCGAGCCCGAAGGCGAGCGGCCCGGTGCCGGCCATCGCGGCACCGAACACGACGCGCCCAGCGAGCAGCACGAAGTAGATCGGAGCGGAAGCCTGCAGTCCGAGGGCCAGAACGCTGCCGGCGGCGCACAGCATCAGCGCCTTGCCGTGCCCGACCCGATCTCCGTACCTGCCCCACAAGGGTAGGGACAAGAGGTTGGCGATCGCCATGCCGCCGAACAAAAGGCTCGTCGCGAACGTGACGACGCTCGCGCGATCGTCGATCGACAGTCCCGGCAACCAGCGCGCCATGACACGCCACGCTCCACCGAGCTCGCCATGCGCCAAAAGCTCGCGCACGTACAGCTCGAGGATCGGATTGGCCGAGGCGAGCCCGAGCTGCAGGAAGAAGATCAACCCGATCGTGCTGCGCACGCGCGGCATGCCGAGCACGTTCGAGAGGTCGCTGCGCATGCCGCGGAGGACGGAGCGGACGCTCTTGCCCGCCCCCTGCTTGCGCGTCCCCGGATCCTCGACGGCGAACAGCGCGACGAGCGCGGCTGACGTCAACGCTCCCACCGCCACGAACCCGAACACGGTCGTGTGACCCCCGCTCCAGTTGGCGATGAAGCCACCGAGCAGCGGCCCGAACATCCCGCCGAGCGCGAGCGCCGTCGTCAGGTCGCCCGCGACACGCCCCTGCCGGTCCGCGGGAGCACCGACGCTGACGAGCGTGATGCTGGGCGGAATGAACCCCGAAAACAGCCCCTGACCGATGCGCATCAGGAGCAGCTGGAGGGGAGTCGTCGCGAGCCCCATCCCTCCGACGAAGATTGCGATCGCGATCATCGCGCGGCAGATCATGAGCTTGCGCCCCACGCGATCGCCGACCGCGCCCCAGATCGGGCTCATGACGGTCGCCGACAGCGGCGCCGCCCCGAAGATGACCCCCGACCACGCCGCGACCGACGCGCGGTCCTCGACCCCCATCTCCTCGAGCAAGCTCGGGAAGAAGGGCAGGAAGCTCATCATCCCGATCGAGGTGACGAGGTTCGCCAGCCACACGACCCAGTACGTGCGTCTCCAGTCGGCCATGGGCCGCAGAGCTTTGCGGGCCGGACAGCTTCAGGCGAGAGGCATCCGCGAAAACGACGCGCCGTCTCGAGACAAGGCGCCCGCCGGGGGAAGAAGAGTAGAAGCGCGGGACGCGTGGAGAGAGATCACGCAGACCCGACGGCTTCCCTCTTCTTCCCCCTGCGGGCGGGCTAGTGGTGTGATGCAGACATTCGCAGTCGTATCCCGGCCCGCATGCACGCGCGAACTCGGGATAAGACCGCAACTGTCTGCATCACACCACTAGGCCACGTCGAGCAGCTGCTGCACCGGCGCCTCGCGTCCCACCGGGGCGTCCGTGAAGCGGGCCCGGATCGCTTCGACTTCATCCAGTCGACGCTCGAACGAGTGGACGACGACGGGATCGAGGTGGCTGCCGGAGACATCTTGCACGTACGCGACGGCCTCGGCGTGCGACCACGCGTGCTTGTAGGGGCGCTCGCTCGTCAACGCGTCGTAGACGTCGGCCAGCGCGAGAATGCGAGCCGCGAGCGGGATCTCGACGCCCCGCAGCCCGCGCGGGTACCCCCCCCCGTCCCAGCGCTCGTGGTGGGCCCAAGCGATCTCGCTGCCGACGGTGAGAAAGCCCGGTCGTTCGAGCGAGCGCACGACCTCGTCGATCGCGTGCCCACCGAGCTCGGCGTGTGTCTTCATCAGGGCCCACTCGCGCGCATCGAGCCGACCCGGCTTGAGCAACACCGCGTCCGCGATCCCGATCTTCCCGATGTCGTGCAGCGGCGCCGCCCGGTAGAGATCCTCGATGAACGCGTCGTCGATCTCGCCCACGTAGGCGCCGTCTTCCCGCAGCCCCCGCGCGATCAAGCGGCTGTAGCGGCTGACGCGAGCCAGGTGCCGCCCCGTCTCGTCGTCGCGGCGCTCGGCGAGCTGCGCCATCGCCACGAGGATTCCCTGCTGCGCCAGGTCGTGGTCGCTGCGCGCGAGCTCCTGGGCGACGCGCTCGGCAGTCGGCTGCGCAATCCGGTGCACGACGTCGAGCTCACGGCCCGAGAGCGGCGTGTGATCCTCGAGGTCGACGACGATCTCCCCCACGGGAGTACTGTTCGAGCGGAGCGCGATTCGATGCCGACTCATGCTTCCCCCGCGCCCGCAGCTCACCTCGACGACCCCGCTCGACTGAGTGTCGTCGAAAAGCTGGACCGACACCGCGCGCCCGTCGAGGACCCGGTGGAGGGCACTCGCCGCGCGACGCGCAAGGGCGTCCAGCCCTTCTAGCGCGCAGAGGTCGGTGACGAACTGCAGCAAGTCCTGCGCGCGACCCAGCTGGTCGAGGTGCTCGAGCAGGGAGGTGCTCGCCGGTCGATCCGGGTCGCAGACGACGCCCGCGAAGGGGCCGTCCTGCTCAAGGAGCCGTAGCGCCTCGTCTCCGGATGAGACGACAGTCACGTCGAAGTGCGAGGCGAGCGCCCGCGTGCGGGTGTCGACCTGGGCGAGATCATCGGACAGAAGAAGGATGCGCACAGCAGTCAATGGATCACCGGGGGGTAAGGGTTCTCCCCACCCCTCGACGGACATCCCCCAGTGTCGTGAACGAAACTGCGGATTTCTGGGCACGGCCGCCGCCGCCGCCGCTTCCCACATCGGGGACGGATCGGCGATCAGTCGCCCGAGACTCAGTTGCGGAACGACTGGATCGGCGCCGGAACGCGGCCACCGCGACGGTGCAGGACTTCGCACGAGAAGCGTCCCGGATCCTGCACGATCGCGGTGCCCAGGAGACCGCCCCACTCGACAGTCTCACCCGGCCCCTTGCCGGGCACCGGAATGATCCGCACAGCCGTCGTCTTGCTGTTCACCATCCCGATCGCCATCTCGTCCGCAATGATCCCCGTCAGCGTCGCGACCGGCGTGTCCCCCGGCACGGCGACCATGTCGAGTCCGACCGAGCAGACCGTCGTCATCGCCTCGAGCTTGGCGAGGGAGAGCGCCCCGTCGCGCACCGCCCGGATCATCCCCTCGTCCTCGGACACGGGAATGAAGGCGCCCGACAGGCCCCCCACGCTCGAGGAGGCCATCGCTCCGCCCTTCTTCACGGCGTCCGTCAAAAGGGCCACGGCTGCAGTCGTTCCCGGCGCGCCGGTGCGGTCGACGCCGATGAGCTCGAGGATGTCGGAGACCGAGTCGCCGACCGCGGGCGTCGGGGCGAGCGAGACGTCGACGATTCCGAAACAGGTGCCGAGGCGCTGAGCTGCCTCGCGTCCGACGAGCTCCCCCATGCGCGTCACCTTGAAGGCGGTGCGCTTGATCGTCTCGGCGACGGCCAGGAGGTCGACGTCGGGGCCGAGCCGCTCGATCGCGGAACGGACGACGCCCGGACCGGAGACGCCGACGTTCAAGACCGTCTCCGGCTCGCCGATGGCGATGTGGGCGCCGGCGACAAACGGGTTGTCCTCGACCGGATTGCAGAAGCACACGAGCTTCGCGCAGCCGAGTCCGCCTTCGCCCGCCGTCAGCACCGCGGTGTCGAGGATGACCTGCGAGAACCGCGCGGTCGCGTCCATGTTGACGCCCGACCGCGTGGTCGCGAGCGACACGGACGCACAGACGTGCTCGGTCTCGGCGAGCGCGTGCGGGATCGAGTGGAAGAGCGCGTCGTCGGCGTTGGTGAACCCCTTGTGGACGTAGGCGCTGAAGCCACCGATGAAGTCGACCCCGACCTCCTTGGCGGCCGCGTCCATCGCGCGCGCGAGCGGGGCGAGGTCGCGCGCGCCCGACGCCGCCGCCACGAGCGCGATCGGCGTCACGGCGATGCGCTTGTTGACGATCGGCACGCCGTAGTCGCCCGCGATCCCGTCGGCGACCTCGACGAGGTTCCGGGCGTGATGCACGATCTTGGCGTAGACCTTCTCGCACGTGCTCTCGAGGTCCGGGTCGGCGCAGTCGAGCAGACTGATGCCGAGCGTCGTCGTGCGGATGTCGAGCGTCTCCAGCTCGATCATCCGGACCGTTTCGAGAATCTCCTGGTCGGTGAAGGGCATCGCGAGCGTCCGCCTCAGATCCGGTGCATGAAGCGGAAGACGCGCTCGTGCATCACGCGCACGATGTAGTCGTCCTCGCCGCCCAGGCACTCGAGTACCTGCTTGAGCTCGTCGAACGACCCGCCGCCCAAGAGCTCGACGGTGACGACGACGTGGAAGTATTCGGCCACCGACTTCTGCGAGATGTCGATCACCGAGGCGCCGTACTGTCCCAGAGCGCTCGTGATCTCCGCCAAGACGCCCGGGCGGTTCTTGCCGACCGCCGTGACGACGAGCCCCGGGCCGAGCGCCGAATCGACCATCGGTTCGGGACGCTGCGGCAGGGTGCGGGAGTCGGTCGCGGCGTCCGGGCCGCGATCGGGTGGCGGTTCGGAGTAGGCTCCAGCTCCCGTACGGATCGTGATCCCGGCCGCCTGCGCGACCTCGAGCGCCTGTGGCGTCACGACCGTGTCGGCTTCGACGACGATCTCTCTCCCGCCAGCGCGGCGGACGTCTTCGGCGGTCAGAAAGCGGCGCGCCACGGCTATTCCTCTCCGAGGTTCACGGGACCGGTGTCGGCTAGACGCGTGACGCGGGCCTTGCCGCCGCTGACGACGACGACGTAGGTCCCGTCACTCGCCTTCATCGCGTTCCAGAGGCTCGAGCTCTGCTGTTGCTCCTGGGCCAGGTCTTTCTCGGTCAGGAGCTTGCCGTCGAAGTAACGCACGCGGATCCCGCGCTCGCTCGCAAGATCGAGGGCAGCGGGGGTCGCGATGCGTCCGGGGCCCAGGTGCAGCTCCGCCCCCGGCGCCATCTTGCGCACGCAGGTTTCGGTGAAGAGCTGACTCTTGGCCATCTAGCGGGGCTGCTCCCCAGCCCCGCTGGTGCCGCAAGCGGCACCGGGGCTATCTTTGGGTTCAACGGCTGACGCCATTGAGACCGAGCGCTCGAAGCGAGATTGGACTCGAATGCACACGAATCTAGGGCGCTCTAGAGGTGGCGCACCAGGTCGGGGTGGGGACGCGGGATCACGACCTGCCGCGCGAGGTGGCCGCCGTCGTCGGCAGACTGGGCGCCGGCGGT
Organism: bacterium; assembly: GCA_024226735.1. Taxonomy (GTDB): domain Bacteria; phylum Planctomycetota; class UBA1135; order UBA1135; genus JAAELL01. The sequence continues at coordinate 9,157 of JAAELL010000084.1, forward strand.
GACGGACGAGCGCACGTCACTGACATCGCCGGTGAGCGAGTAGTAGCTCTTGCCGCCGAGCCCATTGGCGATGCGCAGCTCGAGCAAGTCGACCGTCGCGCGCTTGAGCGCGGTGTCCGCGGCGAGCACGGCCGAGGCGACCGTCGTGGTCTCGACGATGCCGAGCGCGTCGATCTGGCCGTTGATCTGTCCCTCGTTGCGGCGCAGCGCCGTCTCGACCTGCGGGTGCACGTTCGGGATGAGCAGCTGGTCGACGAGGTCGGTGCCGGCGAGCTCGGCCCCGCGGCGCACGGCAGAACGCAGGTCCTCGACGCTGCCCGTGAGCAGCATCACGTACTTCCCGGGTTGCACGGAGGTCGAGAACAAGAGCTCGATCTCCGACTCCCACAAGATCGCGTCGGCGACTTCGACGCCACGTGCGATCGAGCACAGCTCGAGTAGCGCGATCGCGGGTCCGATCGTCGCGTCGTCACGCAGCTCGGGGTTGGAATCGTTACGGTTCATGGACTGGGCTATTGGCTCTTGGGTGAGTCGTGTTCCGCCGTCGGGCCGACGAGACGGCCCCCGTCGAGCTCCATGCAATCGATGATCGCGGCGACGGCGGTCTGGAATCCGATGTCGTGCCCGCGCCCGATGACGTGGCGCGCGGCGCGGCCGAAGACGACGAGCACGCGCTCGCCGATGCCGGCTCCGAGCGGATCGGCGGCGACGATCGTCTCGGCACTCGCTTCGCCGTCGGTCGTGAACGGTTGGACGACGAGAAACCTCACGCCCGTGAGGCTCGCGTCCTTGGTGGTGGCCCAGACGTTGCCGACGACGGTGCCGACGAGCATCAGACCTCCTCCTTCTCGGGCGCCCGCCTGGGCGTCTCCGTGTCCATGCGCCACGAGGCCGGCGCAGCGGGAACGTCGAAGTCATCGACGATCCCGACGATCGCGGCCTCGAACGCGAAGTCACCGTCGCCACCGCAAGCGACGCGCGCCGCCTTGCCGAACGCGACGACGACGTGTTCGCCGAGCGCCGCGCCGAGCGGATCGGCGGCGACGACAGGCGTCACCTTGGGCGACGCGGGGTCGCGGCGCTCGTCGAGAGCTTCGACGACGAGCAGGCGCTTGCCCTCGAGGTCGACCGCCTTCTTGGTCGCCCACACCTGACCGACGACGCGACCGAGGAACATCAGCGCGCCCCCGATCGTCCGGCCGGTTGCGCGCGCCCCGTGACGCCCTCGAGCGCACGGTGGACGGCCTGGACGGCCGCCTCGATCTCCGCGTCGGTGCCCGCGAGCCGCAGGCGTCCGACCGCGCCGTCCGCACCGAGCCCGACGAGGCGGATCGGCGAGGCTTTCTCCGCTTCGTTGGCGGCGAGCACGACAAAGACGGCCGGCGTGACCTCGAGCGTGTAGAGCGTGTCGCCAGACAGCACGAGCATCCCCGAGCGCGTGCGGTTGATCATCATCGCGTGGTGATCGTCGATCTTGCGAATGATCTCGTCGGTCAAGAGCTGCGGCGCATAGCCGTCCTCGGCCGTGAGCGAGGCCGCCCTCAGGATCGCCTCGCCGGCGCGGATCACCTGGCCCTGGTCGGGACCGTGCACCTCGAGCGTGCCGAAGTGCCGTTCGGTGATGAGGGCGCCCGGCTTGACGTCGCACGACTTGAGCGCGACGTCCATCAAGCGGTTGACGACGATGCCGGGACGCACCTCCATCCAGAACGCGCTCTCCCCGGTCACGGGGAAGAAGCCGTCGGAGTTGGCGGCGGACGTCGCGGCAAACTGCGGCTGCAGGTTGTCGAGATGCACGGCCGCGCGCAGTTCGATGCTCGCGTCGGGCATGGGAGCGCCGGGCCGCGTCTTATTTCTCCTTCTCGCCCGGCAGATACTGCTCGAGGTCGCCGGCGGGGCGCGGGATCACGTGCACGGAAACGAGCTCGCCGACGCGCCGCGCGGCCGCTTGCCCGGCTTCGGTCGCGGCCTTCACCGCGCCGACCTCGCCACGCACCATCACGGTGACGAGTCCGCCGCCGGACTTCTCTTTCGTCAGCAGCGTGACCTTGGCGGCCTTGACCATCGCGTCGGCGGCCTCGACGGCGCCGATGAGCCCCTTGGTCTCGATCAGCCCGAGGGCGATTTCGGTGTCACTCATAGCTATCTCTGTCTCCGACTCGTCTGGTTGCGTCGGATCGGGTTCCGTCGGGGGGAAGCAGGGCAGGGAGGATCACGCGCTGCACGCGCTCGTCCGCACGTCTTGGTGCGGGCAGCCCTTGCACGGGCCCATGGGGCAACCGGCGCCGGCGTGGTCCATGATCGTCTGGATCTCGGTCAGGGAGAGCGCACCGCCGACGTTGGCGGGTGCGGGCGACACGGCCCGCGCGGGCCCTTTCGCGGGCTGGGCCGACTGCGCGGGAGCGGTGCGCGGCGCTGCGGGACGGGTGAACGTCGGCGCTGCCGGACGTGCTCCCGTCGCGGCGCCGGGCGGGTTGTTGCCGCCCGACTTGGACGCGGGGCCCACCTTGGACTTCAGGCTCTTGGGGGCCGGCGAGCCCGCGGGGGTCAGCGTGCCCGATCGCGGGTCCTGCGCCCGCGCGCAACCCGCCGCGAAGGCGGGGTTGCCGTGCCAGTTGCTCGTGGGCGCGGCGCCGAGGGCAGGGGCGGGGGCAGATGCCGCGCGCGCTGCGCCGAGCGCCGGATCGCCGGGCAGCCCCGAGCCACGCGGAGCGGGATCGCCGATCAACTGGGCCGCGCGCTCGTGGTAGGCGAGCTCGATCTCTTTCCAGTCACGGCGCGGGAACGCGACGCGCTTGAGGTTGACGAGGTGCGTCGCGGTGATGTTGTCGGAGGTGATGTTGCCAGCTTGGGGGCCGCAGCCGAGGCTCATCGCGGGCATCAGGTTCGTGCTGAAACCCACCGCCCCCATCGAGCTCGGACCGTTCGCGACGATGCGGCTCGCCGGCTTCTGCAGGAAAAACTGCTCGAGCACGTCCTGGTCGTCGGCGTGCACGGCCAGCGTGTGTCCGAGCCCGCCGTAGTGCAGGATCTCCTTCGACACGCTGCAACCCGCCTCCCAGCCGTCGACGCGGTGCACCGACAGGAGGGGGCACAGGATCTCGATCGACAGCGGCCAGTCCTTACCGACTCCGCCCTGGTGCGCGAGCAGGACGCTGGTCGAACGTGGAACGCGAAAGCCGGCGGCCTCCGCGACGCGCCACGGATCGATCCCGACGATGTCGGGATTCATGTGGCCGCCCTTGTTGACGTAGCGCGCGAGCAGCCGCGTCTCTTCCTCCGAACACAGGTGCGCACCGCGCGCGGCGAGAGCGGCGAGGAACCGATCGAGGACCGGAGCATCGACGACCAGCGCCTGCTCCGAGCAGCACAGCGTCGCGTTGTCGAAGCTCTGGCTAGTGACGATGTCCTCGGCGACGCGCTCGACGTTGGCCGAGCGGTCGACGTACGCCGGCACGTTGCCGGGGCCGACGCCGTAGGCGGGCTTGCCCGAGCTGTAGGCCGCGCGCACGAGGCCCGCACCGCCCGTCGACAAGATGATCGACACGTCGCGGTGCTTCATCAGCGCGCCGGTCGACTCGATCGTCGGGTTCGAGAGCGCGATGCAGAGATCGGGCGGACCGCCGGCGCGCTCGATCGCACGGCGCATCACCTCGACCGCTTCGCCGATGCAGCGCTTCGCGCGCGGGTGCGGACTGATCACGACGGCGTTGCGCCCCTTGACCGAGATCAAGCACTTGTAGTAGGCCGTCGAGGTCGGGTTCGTCGTCGGGACGATGCCGGCGACGATACCGACAGGCGTCGCCACCTCGACCACACCCCGTGCCTCGTCGCGCGAAACGACCCCGACCGTCTTCTGGTCTCGGATCGAATCCCAGACGCCCTCGGACCCGAGCAGGTTCTTGAGCACCTTGTAGTGCACGCGACCGATGCCGGTCTCCTCGACCGCCAGCCGGGCGATGTCCGCCGCGGCCGCCGCGCCCGCCTCGGCCATCGCGGCGCACAGGCGGTCGGCTTGCGCCTGGGAGTAGTCGGCGACGGCGGCCTGCGCACGCTTGGCGCGGGCGACGGCGTCGCGCATCTCCTGGAGCGCGCGCAGGTCGGGATCGAGGCCCTTCATGGGCTACCGAGGCCGCGAACGGCCTACTTCTTGTCGCCTTTGGGCGGCGACATCGGCGGCAGAATGCGCTCGAGCTGGTCGTGCGGGCGGGGGATCACGTGCACACTGACGAGCTCGCCCACGCGCCGGGCCGCGGCGGCACCGGCATCGGTCGCGGCCTTGACGGCGCCGACCTCGCCGCGCACGAAGAAGGTGACGAGCCCGGCGGACACGCGCTCGTGCGCGCAGAGGTCGACCATCGCGGCCTTGACCATCGCGTCGGCGGCCTCGATGGCGCCGACGAGCCCGCGCGTCTCGACCATGCCCAGAGCCAACGGCTTCATTGCGGAACGTCTTCCTGCTGAGTGGGGAGGGGTCGCACGACCGAAATGCCGTGCGGGGTCCGGGGAGTGTAGCCACTGTGCACGTGTTCTCCACGCGAGAAGTCGCGCAAGTCAACTAGCACCAACTTGACATGCACTTGAACGACCGAACGTCGATCAAGGCGTCAGTGGAGCAGGCTCAAACAGGCAATTGCACGCCGCATAGAGCCCACCTGAGCACCCATCAATACCCCAGCCCTGCGCGACCGTGAAACACGTCGGCGGAGAATCGCTCGCCGCTGTCGGGGTGGTGCACGGTGCGCTTGAGTGCGAGGTCGAACACGAGCGGGTTGTAGTGGAAGAGCTCGTTCAAGAGCTCTCCCTCATCCGCGGTGAGAAAGCCCGCCCGGCAGAGCTGACCGGTGCGGTAGAGGACGTTGATTGCCGGCAAGGGATAGTCGCTGCCGTTGACGAGGCGCGGATGGAGGTCGGTGCGGACGAGCAGCTCCGCGAGAGCCATCCGGTAGCGGTTCGTCTGCGTCACCGTCGAGAGCTCGCCGAAGAGCTGGCCCTGCCATTCGCTCTCCCCCATCAGGCGCAGGAACAGCGCGAAGTTGGTCTTGCGCCCCTCGCTCGGCCGATCGAGGTCTTCGCCCTCGCCGGAGCTCGCGCAGTGCGCGACGATCACCTTCACGCCGGCGCGCAGGGGGCGGCGCAGGCGCAGCGGATTGGAGAGCTCCTGGTCCTGCTCCGCCTCGACCGCCTGCTCTTCGCCGCCGTGCGTCAAGAGGGTCACGCCCAGCTCGCGCATGCGCGCGTAGAACGGATCACACCGCTCGTCGGCGGGGTCGATCCCCATCGCGCTCGGCAGCCACTTGACGAGCTTCATACCGCGCGCCGCGCCGCGCTCGAGCTCCTCGATCGCGTCCGCGCGATAGGGATGCACCGACATCGCGGGCAGGAAGACGTCCGCGTTCTCTCCCGCGACCTCGAGCACCCAGTCGTTGGGGACGTGGAACTCGGAATGCTCGAGGTCGCGCACGCCGTCCGCGCCGTAGCGGTAGTCGAAGGCGAGGATCAGGTGCCGGCTCGGGTAGGGCTGCGCGCGGACGAGCTTGGCGAGCTCGCCCGTGAACTGCGCATCGGACCCGTTCGGATCCGCGATCCCCGCGGCGGACAGGTAGAACCGGAAGCGGAACCAGTCCTGCACGTGCAGGCGCGACTGCATGCGCGGGTTGACCCAGCACTCCGATCCGTTGCCCTGACCCGCGACGTGCGTGTGGTAGTCGATCAGCCGTGAGCGATCGAGGTCCGCGTAGACGTCCTCGAGGAAGGCGCGCGCGGCGGGCGACAGGGGCTCGCCGGTTTGGTACGCGGTCTTGCGTGACGCGCCGCCGAACGCATCGATCAAGAGGGGCAGGGCGAGAACCAGCGCGACGCCGAAGAGGACGAGTCCGAAGAGGACGCGGCGCAAGAGCCGCCGCTTCTTGGGCGGCGGCCCGGGATCGGATTCAGGCATGCGCGAACAGTAGCCTACTCAGGGGCGGCGAACACGGCCGTGAAGGTCGAAGAGCTGGTTCCTTCACCCTCGCTGGAGCTCGAGAACTCGCGGTCACCGAAGCGGAACGTGTTCTCCATCGACTGCGTCATCGAGGTCTCGACTTCGATCTCCAGCTCGGCCAGGTGCCCGGCCTCGATGGCCCAGAGGGCTTCCCCCTCGATCGTGCGCGTCTCGGTGGCCTCCTGGTGCATCGTGTTGCCGCGGTCCCCTTCGTCGCTCGAAAAATCGACGGTCCGCTCCGTCTCGATCTCGCCGGTGATTGTCAGGACGGCGTACGTCACGCCGTCCTCCTCGCGCGTCCCGCTGTAGGTGACGGTGATCTCGCCGTCTTCGGACTCATCGATCTCGGGCTCGGGACGGTCCCCCTCATCGGACGGCGCGCTCGCTTCGGTCACTTCGCCGTCCGAGCTCTCCCACTCGAACGGATGTCCCTTCCACGGGTCGAGCATGTCCTTGAAGTCCTCGATCTCCATTTCCCACGAGTCGTCCTCGTCGACCTCCTCGCCCGGCAGCAGCGCGGTGAAGTCGTAGTCGAAGAGCAGCTCCTCGATCGCCTCGTCGTCGGCGTCCTCGGAAGAAGCGACGTACTCTTCCTCGTCCTCGTCCCACTCGAAGACGACCGTCGCCTCCTCGATCTCGCTCGACGCGCTGCGCGCGTTGTCCACGCTCGCGCGCTCGGACACGAACGAGCTCTCGATTTCGGCCGTCGCCGTATCGAAGGTCCGCTCGAGCTTGGCGATCCGCTCGTCGTCCGCGTTCACGATCGTGTCGGTGACGACGAGCACGTACTCCGCGGAGCTCGACTGCGTCGAGTCACCACCGCGCTCGGAGGTCGACGTGTTCTCGCGTTGGGTCTTGCGCTCGAAGGTCTTGGTCAGCTCCAAGCCCTCGGTCGGCTGAAAACGGATCTCGTCGCGCGGGGCAACGAGCAGGGGCAGGGTCAGAACGAGCAACAGCGGTTTCATCGCGTCCTCCGTCGTCGATGGGATGCCAGTTGGGCCTGATAACGCTAACACGCCGGGGCTGCGGGGTTGCGCTATTGCGTTCGTCTTGCGGCAACGCTCCCCCCACTCGCTACTCTTACCCCCCCCCGTGCCCCCCGCCGCCAAGCCCCTCAACCTCTTCGACGCGACGATGCTCGTCATGGGCGGCATCATCGGCGTCGGCATCTTCTTCAACCCGCAGGGGGTCGCGCAGCTCGTCCCGGAGCGGGGTCCCTACTTCGCGATGTGGATCCTGGGGGCCCTGGCCGCGCTGACCGGTGCGATGACCTTCGCTGAGCTCTCGGCCACCTTCCCCCACACCGGCGGCTGGTACGTCTTCCTGCGCGAAGCCTTCGGGTCGTTCCCCGCGTTCCTCTTCGCGTGGATCGTGCTGTTCGTCGTCTCGACCGGCGCGTCGGCGGCCGTCGCGGACTTCTGCGCCCAGCAGGTGCAGGCACTCGTGTGGCGTGCGAGCGATCCACCCGGTTGGTCGCGCTTCGCGATCGCGGCGGCCCTGATCGCGGCCGTCACGGGCCTCGGGCTGCTCGGCGTGAAGAGCGGAGCCGTCTTCCAGAACTTCTGCATGATCGCGAAGCTGCTCGCGATCGGGACGTTCGTCGTCGCGGGCCTCGCGCTCTACAACGCGCCGGCCCTCGCGTCGACTCCCGCGCAGCCGAGCGACGGTAGCCTCGTCTCCGGCATGGTCGGAGCCTCGCTCCCGGTGCTCTTCTCCTACGGCGGGTGGCAGCTCATCACCTACGTCGCCCCAAACGTCAAGTCGCCCCAGCGCACGCTGCCGCTGGCGATCCTGCTCGGCGTGTCCGGCGTCGCCGTGGTGTACCTGATGGTCAACGTCGCGTACGTGCGCGTGCTGGGCATGGGTGGCCTCGCGGACGAGCCCGGGTTCACGGTCACGATGGCGAACCTGACCCTGGGCGACGGCGGCGGCACATTCGTCACCGCGGCGATGGCCGTGTCGTCGCTCGGCTTCCTCGTCGCATGCCTGATCACGACGCCGGGCATCTACGTCGCCATGGCGCGCGAGGGACTGTTCCTGAAGGCGTTCGGGCATCGGCACGCGCGCACGGGCGCACCGATCCTGGCGCTATTCGTGCAGGGCGCGGTCGCGACCGCCTACCTCGCGTGGAGCGCGCAGGAGGCGAGCAAGCTCGCTGGCACCGTCGTCTTCGCCGAGTGGATCTTCCACTGCCTGTGCGGGCTCGCGTTGCTGCGCATCCACTGGATGCGGCCTGAGCTCGAGCGCCCTTTCCGCAGCCCGTTCTTCCCGCTCTTCCCCGCGACCTACGCCCTGCTCGCCCTGGCGGTCGTCGTCGGCAACCTGTTCGCGAGCGACGCGAAGACCACGGGCACGGGCCTCGGCGTCCTCGCGCTCGGCGCTGTGGTCTACGGACCCTGGAAGAGGTTGGCCGGTCGATGAGGCCCAGGATCGTCACGCGCTTGGCCCTGGTCGCGGCGGCCCTGGTGTGCATCGCCGTCGCACGCTACGTCCAGGGCCAGCGCTGGGAGCGCAGGAGCTCCCGGGAGCTGACCGCGCGCCTGCACGAGCTGCAGCCGCTCGTCGAGGGCGTCCTCGAGCACGTCTTCGAGGCTCCCGTGCAGGTGCAGGCGGTGCCGTCACACGAGCTGCGCAACACGTTCACGCCCGAGAACGTGTTGAGCGAGCTGGCGACGGACGAACGCCGGCGCATCGAGCTCGCAGAGCACCTGGTCGACCGCCACTTCCGCGAGCTCGGCACCATCGAGGAACGCACCGGGACGATAATCCTCGATCCACGCCCCATGCACGCGGCCGGCCTCGCGGACGACTCTCACGTCGATGCGCTACTCGCCCACGACCTCGCGCACCTCTATCAGTTCCAAGTGCTGGGCGCGCGCGGGTTTCTCGAGACGGACCAGCCGGGCGCAGTGCGCCTGGAGCGGCTCGCGATCCTCGAGGCCCACGCGGAGTACGTGGCGCGCGAGGTCATCGCGCAGCTCGGCGCCCCCGGCGCCCACCGAGGTCTCGCCAAGTGGCACGCCCGCCGCGAACGCGAGATCGCCGAGCGCTTCGGCGCCCCCGTGCCCCGCGTCTACGGGAGCGGCGCGGACGCGTTTCGAGAGCTCGTCCGCTCGCTCGGGTATCCAGCGGCGGTCGAGGCACGGTTCGGCGTCTTAGGAAGAGAAAGGTGACATGGGCCCACCGCAGGGCGGCCTCCGTGGCAAAACGGCTCTGGAGGTCCTCATGTCTGGAAAACTGATTCTGCCGCTCGCCGCCCTCGTTCTGGTTCCGCTCGCCACCGCCCAGGAGCGCTGCACCGACACGCGCCTGATCGGGAGCCAGGCGCAGGCCGGTAGCCAGCTCGGCCGTTCGATCTCGATCGATGGCGACCGGATGCTCGTCGGCTCGAACCACTCGGAAGAGGCCTACGTGTTCGAGCGCCAAGGGGGCGCATGGGTCGAAACGGCAAGGTTCACACCGACGACCGCCGACCCCTTGGACCGCTACGGAATCGAAGTCCACCTGCGCGGCCGCTTCGCGTACGTCGCGGCACCGAACGTCGGGCACAGCCAGGCCACCGGCCCCGGTCAAGTCCATGTCTACGAGAGCGTGGGCGGCGCCTGGATCGAGCATCCGCCCATCGTCGCCAGCGATGGGATGCCCGGTGACGTCTTCGGGCGCTCCATCGACTCCTCCGGCGCCTTGCTCTTGATCGGAATGGAAGGAGGCGCCGCCTACGTTTTTGCGGGTGACCCCGCCGCCCCGACCGAGATTCAGAAGTTGACCAACACGCTCGGCGTCTCGCCCTACTTCGGGTACTACGTCGCGATCGACGGTGAGCGCTTGATCGTCGGCAACTTCGGCGGAGGGGAGGTCAGCGTCTTCGAACGGATGGGGAATCAGTTCATTGCCCAAGCGCTGATCAACTCGGACACGGGAAAGGCCATGGATCTGACGGGCGACCGATTGGTGTTCGGTCGAACGACCGTCGGGACCCCCTATCAGTCGGGCCTCGTGTTCGTGTACGAGCGCGATCCGTCGGGTGCCTGGAATCAGATCCAGCAGTTCACGTCTCCGACCCCCTCGATCCAGGGCAACTTCGGTGCTGTCGTCGTGGCCGATGGAGACGACCTGTACGTCACCGAGGCGCGGCGCGACGCGGGCCACCAAGACACAGGAAGCGTGCACCAGTTCCGCTTCGACGGCGCGAGCTACCAGCCCGTGTACGAGTTCGTTCCTTCACCCCCGCAGTTCGCGATGAGCTTCGGCCGCGACGTCGCCGTCAGCGACGGACGAGTCGCGATCGCCGCCTGGCGCGAAGACACCCCCGCGGAGAACACGGGCGCGGCGCACATCTTCTGGACCGGTCCAACGGGCCACCGCACGTGCGTCGCGAATCCGAATTCGAGCGGCTCAGCGGCCTCGATCGACGCCTTCGGCTGTGAGCCACTGATCACCGGCACGCTCGAGCTCGGCGCAAGGCTTCTGCCGCAGAACGAGTTCGGCTACTTCCTGATGTCGAGCACCCAGGCGTTCCTGCCCCTGTTCGGCGGCAGCGACGGCAACCTGTGCCTCGGGCTTCCGCTCCAGCGTTTCGCGCAGGACATCCTGAGCTCCGGCGAAGGCGGCGACGTGTACTTCCCGCTCGACCTCGGCGCCCTCCCAGGACAGACGACGCTCGCGCCGGGCGAGACGTGGACCTTCCAATACTGGTACCGCGACGGCGCGGGCTCGAACACGACCGACGCCGTCGCCGTGACCTTCGAGACCGGCGGCGATCCGAGCACGCAGTTTCCTGGCGCGCTCGCGCAGCGCAGCGAGGACGCGGCGACCGTCGAGGCCCTCGTCACGCTCTCCCAAGCGACGGGTTCCGACGTGGGCATCCCGTTCACGGTCGGCGGCACGGCGCTGCCCGGAGCTGATTTCGACCTCGGCACGACCAGCCCGCTGGTGATCCCGGCGGGTGCGACGTCGGCCGCGATCGAGCTGACCCTCCTCGACGACACCGAGATCGAGGGCACCGAGCGAGTCACGCTCGCGCTCGACCCGCCGACGGGCGCCGTGCTCGGAAGCCAGACGGTCTACGAACTCACGATCCTCGACAACGACTAGCAGCCCGTTGAAAAAGTCATTCGGCGCCATGACGACATCCTCCACGCCCGGTCGGCACCTGAAAGCCTCCCCGAATCCACGAATTCGCCTACGTTTCCAGGCGCCAACCGGACGCGGATGCTGTCGCCCTGGC
>JAAELL010000085.1 GCA_024226735.1 bacterium
AGTACCGCATCCCCAAGGCGGCGCTCAACGCCGACGTCCAGAACATCGTCAACGCCGGCGTGGAGATCCGGACCGGCACGCGCGTCGGAGAGGACGTCTCGCTGGAGGAACTGCGGGCGCGCCACGGCGCTGTGTTCATCGCCACGGGAGCTCACAAGGCGCGCACGCTGGGACTCGACGGCGAGCACGCGAGCGGCGTCATTCACGCGCTCGACTTCCTGCGCGGCGTGAACCTGCACCGCGAGGTGAGCCTGGGCGCGCGGGTGTGCGTGATCGGCGGCGGCAACTGCGCCGTCGACGCGTCGCGCTCGGCCAACCGGTTCGCGAGCGTGGAGCAGACCACCATCGTCTACCGGCGCACCTACGACGAGATGCCCGCGTTTCACGAGGAGGTGGACGCCGCGGTGGACGAAGGCATCGACCTGATGCTGCTCACGGCACCGGTGCGCGTCATCACCGAGGACGGGCGGCTGACGGGGCTGGAGTGCCGCAAGATGAAGCTCGGCGACTTCGACGCGAGCGGCAGGCGGCGCCCCGAGCCGGTGCCCGGGTCGGAGTTCGTGGTCGCGCTCGACAACCTGCTCATCGCCATCGGTGAGGATCCGGAACTCGACGTGCTGGGTCACGACAGCGCCATCGAGACTTCGCGCTGGGGCACTGTCAACGTGCGCCCCGGGACCTTCGAGACGACCGTCCCCGGCGTGTTCGCGGGCGGCGACGTGGTCACCGGCGCGAACAACGTCATCGAGGCCATGTCCGCCGGCAAGCACGCCGCGGCGATGATTGCCATGTACCTGCGCGGCGAGCAGCCCGCGCGCGACTACGCGGTCACGCGACCGTCCACGTACCGACCGCCCGAGGTGCTCACCGAGGAAGAGGTCGAGACCGCGGACCGACCGGCCATACCCGTGCTGCCGCCCGCGCAGCGGGTGAACAATGAACAGGAGGTGGACCTGCGCCTGCCCGAGGCCGTGGCGGTCTGTGAGGCGCGGCGTTGCCTGCGCTGCGACCTGGAGACCGAGGCCGGCAAGCAGGCCCTGCGCGAGTTCGCCGCCGCGGCGGCGGCGACATGAGCGCCCCCAGGCGAAGGATAGAGCACGTTCGGCAAGCAGTCCGCGGAGGGAAGTGACGGTGGCCCAGGAGAAAGCGAAGCTCGTGATCGACGGGCTGGAAGTCGAGGCGCAGGCGGGGATGTCCATCATGGACGTGGCGCG
>JAAELL010000086.1 GCA_024226735.1 bacterium
TACCCGCCCGCTGCTGCGTTGCGCCTCCTCCGAGACTTGCAGCGAAGTCGCGTCGTCGCTGCGCCTTGCAGCGAACGCGTACGCACCGACCAAAATGCCGCACAAGAGTGAATCACACCACTAGCAGCCCGTTGAAGAGGTGTGATGCAGACAGTTGCGGTCTTATCCCGAGTTCGCGTGTGCGTGCCACAAGGCGCGGCGACGACGCAACTTCGCTGCCAATACGGTGATACTGCGAATGTCTGCATCACACCACTAGACAAATGCCTGCGCCAGCTCCGGCGTCGACGACGTCAGCCCCGCGAGCACGCGGACACCGCGCGCCGCTTCCTCGCGGGACGGCGGCGTTCCGAGGCACACGCGCACCGAATTCGGCACTGGGTCGCGGCCGACGACGAACGCGTCCGCCGGCGTCAGCGCCACGCCGCGCGAGCGGGCGAGGCGCGTGAAATCGCCTGGCCGCCAGGGCTCGGGCAGGCGGTACCACACGTGCGTGCACGTCGGTGCTCCGGGCAGGTGCTTGAGCTCGAGCGACCGCATGAAGAGCTCGCGCCGCGCGGCGCCCTCCGCGCGCTTTTGGGCCGCCATCTTGTCCGCTGCGCCGTTCTCGATCCAACGGCACGCGAGCTCGGCCATCAGCGGCGCCGCCATCCACGTCGTCGCGGCGACGTTCGCTGCGAGGCGCTCGACGACGGGCGCGCGCGTGTCGGGTGCGACGAGAAAACCGATGCGCAGGCCCGACGCGATGTTCTTGGACGTGCTCGTCAGGAAGTACGTGCGCTCGGGGCAGTGACTCGCGAGCGGCGCCGGAGCGGACTCGCACAGAAAGCCGTACGTGTCGTCCTCGACGAGCGTGAGCTCGTGCTCGCGTGCCACCTGGGCGATCGCCGCGCGACGCTCTTGGGGCATCACGACGCCAGTCGGATTCTGCACGGTCGGCATGCAGTAGACGACGCGCGCGTCGTGCTTCTTCGCCGCCGCTTCGAGCGACTCGGGCACGAGTCCGTGGGCGTCGATCTCGACGGGGTGCGGGCGCAGGTGCAGGACGCTTGCGAGGGACTTGAGCCCGGGGTAGGTGAGCGCCTCGCACAGGATCGGGTCGCCGGGCGAGGTCAGCGTCGAGAGCGCGAGCGTCATCGCATGCTGCGCGCCGCCGACGACGAGCACGCGGTCGGCCGGGACCTCGAGACCGGTGCGGGAGATCCAGCGCGCGCCGACGGCGCGGTGGCGCTCGTGACCGAAGGCGCTGTATCCGTCGAACAGGCCCGCCCGCTGCGGCTCGCGCGCGAGCTCGGCCAGCGCCGCCTCGAAGTCGAGCTGCTCGGGGTCCCCGGCGGGGACGTTGAAGTGGAAGTCGATCAATGGCCGTCCGTTGCCGCCCTGCGGCGGAACGAAGGCGACGTCGGCGCGGTCGGTCGTCCGCACGAACGTCCCGCGCCCGACCTCGCCCTCGACCAGCCCCCGTCGCGCGGCCTCGGCGTAGCCGCGGGTGACGGTCATGACATTGACCCCCAGGCGTGCGGCCAATTGGCGGTGGGTCGGCAAACGATCGCCCGCGTGGACCCGTCCCGCGTCGATGTCACGCTCGAGCGCGTCAGCGATGGCGATGTACAGAGGGCCCTTGCGGGGCAGCGGTCCCTGTTCCCAGATTGTCATGGGGACAAAGTCGCACGCGGCCCGATTGTGCGCAATGCAATCCGCCGGGTCGGCTGGATTGTATGCATGGAGGCTCTGCCAGCCCCGGATCCGATCGTTGCCGGCCGCCGCCTCGATGCGCGAGACGCTGGCCAGGTGCAGCTGCGAGTACGAACCAACTGAAGTTCGGTGTCCGAGAGACCCCGGAGGGTCATCACCCACGTCCAACACCACGCGTCGTTCAATCTGCCCGTTGGTTAGGATCCTCCGATCGGGCACCGTTGCCGGGCCGCCACCCACTGCATGCGGTCGACGAAGCGGCCAATCGACCTTGCTGTCCACCTATGAGGGGGACGGTTTCACCGGCGCCGCGGTCGCGGCTTCGCCAGAAAGGCTTCGACCGCCGCGAAGAACTCGTCGGGCTTCTCGATCCACGGCATGCGCCCGCAGTCGTCCAGGATGACCTCCTCGGAGCGCACGATGCCCTGCACCCACTCGTGCATTCCCGGTAGAGGCACGGGGTCCTCGTCGCCGTAGAGAACGAGCGCTGGACAGTGCACCTCGCGAATCGTCTTGCGCCAGTCGAAGTTGCCCATCGCTTCGATCTGGCCGAGGTACTGCGCGACCGCACGCTCGGGGTTGTCGTTCGGGTGGGCCAGCGAGTTGCCCCGCATGTGCTCCAGTGACTGCCGGCGGCAAACCCACCCCGAGTAGAACGCCTCCTTGTACTTGGCGCGCCAGGCGTCGGGCTCGCTCTTGTCGCGCCCCTGTTGGCGCATGAGATCCAATTCCCCGAGCGCGGCGCTGTCCTTGCGCTGCTCGTAGATCCGCAGGTACGTGTGGATGTAAGGGCGGCGACGCATCGGGAGCGGTGAGACGACGACCAGCGCTTCGACGTAGTCGGGATGCTGCGCGGCGTAGTGCATCGCCACCCCGGCGCGGTAGTCGTTGGCGAGGATCGCGAACCGTTCGAGACCGAGCGCGGCGCGCAGCGCCTCGAGGTCGGCGACGTCGTTCTCCAGTGACGGCAGCACGCCCTCCGGGAGCGTATCCGACGCGGCGCGGCCGCGCATGTCGTAGGCGACGACGCGACGTCCCTGCGCGAGGGGGGCGAGGTCGGGACCGACGGCGCTCATCCCGATGACGACCAGGACCTCGTCGCCCTCCCCTTGGTCCTCGTAGCGCAGCTGAAGGCCATTCTCGAGTGAGATGGAGCCCCGCAGCCTTGGCGTCCGCGCCTCGGCGCCGACCTTCTCGGCGACGGGCGCGCTGCCGCAGGCGCCGCACAGGAGCAACACAGCGAGGGGGCTCGGGGCCGCAGCAAGGATCGTTCGCATCATCACTCTCGTTCTCTCGCGCCCCTCCGGGCGCCTCTCTGGCGTGGATCGTGCACGTAAGCATGCCTTGAGGATGTCGTCGATCGCAATGGGCGCCGCTGTCCACCTCTTCCGGCGCGGCGCGTTGCTCGCCGGATCAGGAGCGAGCGCGGGTCGGGTTCGGTATTCTCCCCGGCGATGAAAGCCGTTAGAGCGTAGACGCCGCGGCTCGACCAGGTAGGGAGCGAGGGGGCCTGGCACGTCCACCATGCACCCCATGCAGACTCAGCACAACTCTTCCCTCTTCACGCTTGCCGTCGTCCTTCTCGCGTTCAGCTCGGCGTGCGCGACCAGACCCCGCGTCAGCGCAATGCCGCGCATCGGCGACGTCGAGCTCGATGGCGACGTCATCGCCGAGCCCGCGGGACCGGTCAGCGGTCGGGCCAGCGCGGACTCCCTGGGGTTGGACGAGGACGAAGGCGTGTTCTTGCCCCGGGCCGACTTGGACTGGGACCGGATGCACGTCACCGTGCAGGGGTACAGCGCCGAGTTCTCGGGCGAGGGCGTCGCCGACGCGACGCTCGATCTGGGGGACGGCAACCCGATCACCGTGGGGGCGGCCGTGCGCTCGGATGCCGACCTGACGCTTCTGACGGGCTCGGTCACCTACGACTTCTTCCCCGGCCTCCCGTTCGAGCTGGGGCTCGGCGCCGGTCTGGGGCTGATCGACTACGACGTCCGCATCGCGGCCATCGCCGGGCCGGGGGCGATCGAGACCGACGACGACCTTCCCTTCGGCTTCCTGACGCTGCGGCTCGCGCGGGCCTTCGGCGACTTCGAGCTCGTCGGAATCGCCAGCGGCGTGGGCGTCGAGTTCGACGACGATGACGTCGACTACTTCGACGCCGACGTGAGCCTCGGCTGGCGAGTCGTGGAGCGATCCCTCGACCTGCAGCTGATGGGGGGCTACCGGTTCCAGACGCTCGACTACGAGTTCAGCAACAACGGCGGTCGGTCGGGGGTCGACATCGACTTGGACGGGCCTTACGTCGGACTCGTGCTGTCGTTCTGATCCTGGGCGCGGACCTCAGAAGCTCCACTCGTAGTACTTGGCGCAGTTCGACCGCGACAACTCCGAGGACAACATCGGCTGGGACGGCCTGTTCGGTCTGTCGGCTGCGTGGCGCCCCAGCGCGGAGGCGTGCGCTGCGCTTCGGCGCGGCGCACGACTCCGCGCACCTCGGGGACGAGCTCATCGAAAACACAGGGCGCGAGCGCATCGAGTACACGCGCGAGGAAGTTCTTCTCGGCGTGGCCTGGCGCTTCGCCGAGGCGTGGCAACTGTACGGCGAGTACGGGCATGCCTACAACCTGCGCAAGGACGACCTGCAGGACGACGGGCGCGTGCATGCGGGCCGGGATACGACTGCGAATGTCTGCATCACACCACTAGAATCCGGCGATGATCTCCCCCCAGAACAGAATCCTCGCCGTCGTCGGGCTCCTGCTCCTGTCGTCGGGCTGCAGCCAGCGCATGTACGCCTACGGACAGGACTCGCTCAGCGTCGTGTTCGACCGCGTCCACTCCGCCGTCGTCACGCTGCACACCGTGGGCACCGGGCCGACGGTCCAATCGGGCGGCAGGGCGGTGACCGAGGACGGGCTCGGCTCGGGCACGGTGATCGACGCGGACGGCGCGATCTTGACCGCTGCGCACGTGGTCCAGACCGCGGAGCGCGTCGCCGTCGAGTTCTTCGACGGGACCGTGATGGAGGCGCACGTCGAGAGCTCCGACCCGGTCTCGGACACGGCGCTCGTGCGGCTCGACGGCAAGGTGCCGGCGCAGGTGCGGCCCGCGCCGCTGGGGGACTCCGACGACGCGCGCGTCGGCGATCGCGTGTTCGTGGTCGGCGCGCCGCTCGGCGTCAGCCACACCCTGACGGTCGGCGTGCTGAGTGCCCGCCGGTACGCGCCCTCGCTCGTCGGTGGCGAGCTCAAGATCGAGGTCTTCCAGACCGGCACGGCGATCAACCCGGGCAACTCGGGCGGACCGCTGTTCGACATGGCGGGCAAGTTGATCGGCGTCGTTGGGGCCCGTCCGAGAATAAGTGTCACGTTTCGCCGGCCCTCGCCGCCCCTGGCTACGTTGCGCCTTCTCCGAGTATCCAGCGAATACGCGTCGGCGGCGCGCCTTGCCAGGAACGACGA
>JAAELL010000087.1 GCA_024226735.1 bacterium
CGACGCGACTTCGCTGCAAGTCTCGGAGGAGGCGCAACGCAGCAGCGGGCGGGTACGGGCCGACCAAAATGCCGCACAAGAGTGAATCACACCACTAGTCGCCGGAGCGCACCGATTCCCCGCGGGCGAAGGCCTCCGCGTACCGCTCCACGTCCGCCGCCCACTCGTTCTCGCCCTGCTCGCGCAGGATCTGGGCCGCGCGCGCGGCGAGGCGGCGTGCTTCGGGGAAGGTCGCCGTTTCGGCCAGGGCCATGAACAGGGCCTCGAGCACGCGCGGGTCGTTCGAGTCGTGGTCGGGGGACAGCGTCTCCGCGATCCCGAGCGCGGCCATTCCGTCGCGCCGTGCGGGGTCGGGGTGGGTCGCCCAGCGGATCGCGATGTCCGCCGCGAGGTGGCGCGGCGTCGGGTCGAAGGGCATGCGGGCGAAGACCGGGAGCACGGTGTCGGCGGCTTCGGCGAGCCGCTCCGCCTGGAACAGGGCGACGGCCTTGTTCATCGCCGCGAGCAGGAATTCGGGATCCGCGGCGAGCGCGCGGTCGTAGAGGTCGAGGCCCTCATCGAACGAGCCGAGCTCGATCGTCACCGCGCCCAATCCCGTCAGAGCTTCGGCATCGTCGGGGTCGAGCTCGATGACGCGCTCGAACGCGGTACGCGCTTCTGTGGGGTGACCCGCGAGCGCGAGCGTCACCGCGTGCGCGCGCCACACCAGTGGGTCGTTCGGCATCACGAGCGTTTCGGCACGCGTCGTCTCGATGGCTCGTGAGTAGTCGCCCGCTCGGCGCTCGATGTCGGCCAGGCCGAATTCGGCGCCCGGATGCCCGAGCGCGCGCGCGCGCTCGAAGGCGGCGCGTGCCTGGACGAGGTCGCCTTGTTGTACGAGCACTTCACCGTGGAGCTGCTCGAAGTGTGCGCGCCGCGCCTGTGGATCGTCGATCTCGAGCGCGCGATTGATCCACCCGGACGCCAGACCGAGGGCGAGAGCGAACGCGCACGCGGCGGCGACGCGGATCGGCTCGCGCGAGACGACCCGCACGAGGCCCCAGGCGGCGAGCACGCTGATCATCGGAGTCGCCGGCATGCGGTAGCGCGGCGAGTAGTAGAAGACGACGCACGTCGCGAGCGACGCCAAGAGGAACATCCCCGGCACGGCGCCTCGCCCACGGCGCCGCGCGGCGAAGACGGTCGCTGCGACCAGCGCCAGCGGGGCGAGCCAGGCGACCCGCAGCGGTGCGAAGCGGAGCCCGTCGAGGAGCCCAGCGTCGCGCTCCAGCGTCGGCACGTAGATGTCGCCGTAGTGCCGCCCCGAGAGGAACAGCCAGAGCTTCGTCGCACCGAGGCCCGCGGCCGCGGCGGGCTGCTCGCGCCAGAACGCGAGGCCTTGCGCGCGGAAGTGATCGCTCGTCTCCCTCCATGTCGCTTCGCGGCCAAGAGCCTCGGAAGCTCGCGCGCGCGCGTCCGTGTTCTGTTCGCTGCGCAACGTCGAGACGCCGTCGATGGGCGTGTACGTGCCCTCGGCCCCGGCCTGGTTGCCGTGCGCGAACGTCAACCCACCCTGGGCGCTGACGAGGATCGGCTCGCCGCAGGCGCGCCAGTTGTGGATCGTCGCCGGGAGGATGGCGTAGACGGCGAGCATGGTGCCCAGCACGCTCTGCCGCCAGCCGCCGCGGACCGCGAGCCAGACGGCGACGAGCGGGAGGCCGGCCAAGAGCACGGGGTTCGCCAAGCACGCGATCCCGTACACGAGCCCGAGCCCTGCGCCGCGCGCGAGGCTAGGCGCCGCGCGCATGGTCATTGCCCGCTCGAAGACGAAGGCGACCAGGAATGCCTGCAGTGTCCCGGGCAAGAGACGCCCGGTGTGGAACAGGGGATCGGCGAGCGCGAGGTACAGGACTCCCGCGATGATTCCGAGGCGCGCGCCTGCCGCGCGCGCGATGCAGAAGACGGTGGCGGCGTGCAGGAGGGCCTGCAGCAGCAGCGCCGCGGCGATGCCGCCTCCGACTGCCCGCACCGCCCCGAGCACGTAGGGATACAGCGGTGCGGAGAAGAACGGCTCGTCTCCGACGAGCTTCCCGCCGGCGATGTCAGCGGCCCACGCCCAGTAGACCTCGGCGTCCTGGATCGGCGCGCGCGCGAACGGGTTGTCGCGCGCGGCGCCGCGCTCGAGACCCCAAGCGGCGACGAATGCGACTGCGGCGAGAGCCAGCGCCAGGAGCGTACGCCCGCGGGTCGGCCGGCTGTCGCCCGGCTGCCCTTCCGGGCTCACTCCTTCGAGCCCGAGTTGCTCACGACGACGATGACGCCGACGATAACGACGAGCACGACGCCGGCGATCAAGATGAGGGGGACGAGTGACACGCTTGTTTCCACGTAGGTCTCCAGGGACGACTGCGACGATACTCGATCCGCGACAAGAATGCAGCCCGCTCGGGGCATCGAGCGGGCTGGGCCAGGTCCTGCAGGCCTGAGAGGGAGACTCGAGGGAGACTCGAGTGAGACTCTGGAGGAGGCGGAAGCGGAGAGCGGTCGCCGCTACTGCCGCGCGTAGCGCAGCTTGGTCGCCTCGTTCCAGCTCGAGCCACCGTCCTCGGTGGTCTGCCAGGAAAGTTCGAAGCCCGTCGCCGAGAAGTTCGAGTACACGCTGCGTCCGCGCGTCGCGGGCTCGCCGTTCAGGCCGACCATCGTGAGCATGAGTTGGCCGTCGGCGAAGGCGCCTTCCATGATCGCGTGCGTCCCGTCGCGGCCGACCCAGATCTGCTTCCAGACCGAGCGGCCCTCGTCGTACACGAACGTAGCGAGCGAGCGGGTTTCGCCCGTCTCGCGGTTGCGCGAGCTCGACTGGAGGCCGCGTCCCTCGAATGCGCGCGTGAAGCTTGTCGTGCCGGCCTCTTCGCCGTCCGCGAACGTCGTCCAGGTTCCGATCAGGAAGTCGAGCTGACGCGCCGGCGGCTGGCTCGCGGGGTCGGTCGTCGGCGTGCCGCCGAGTTCGAGCAGGAGCTCCGCGAAGCGCGCGTCGCTTCGCAGGTTGTCCATGTCCGTGTCCGTCTCGAGCTGGTTCAGGTTGTTGAAGCCCGCCTCGCGCGCACTGGCGATGGCCGTGAAGGCCATGCCTTTCTCGTTCTTCAGCGCGTGCACGCAGGCGTGGTTGTAGTGCCCGAGGGCCGCGAACTGCGGGAACGCCGTCGCGTCGACGTGTCGCTGGTGGGCCTCGTCGAGCTTGCCGTTCATGTGCAGGCAATACGCGTGCATGAAAACGGCTTGTCCGTTGTTCGGGTTGGCGGCCGAGATCTTCGCGAACGCGGCTTCCGCGCCCGCGGAGTCGTTCGCCTGCATCATCGCTTGGGCTTGCTCGATCGTGGGCAGCGCCGGCTCTTGGTCCTGAACGCGCACGATGGAGCTCCAGCCCGAGCCGAGGGCGACGGGGGTCACGGCCAGGCAGGACAGAAGGAGGAGGGTAGGCGTGGTCTTCATGACTGTCTTCGAGACTGGACTCGGTGGGGGGACGGTTCCTACTGATTGTAGTAGACCGCTCCAATATACCGATTGCGGCCGGATCCGGTGGCCTCGCAAGGCTCACCGGGGCAAGGCTTTTGTTCGGTGCGCCGAGCGTGCCGCGTGCGGTAGGCTGGTGGGGTGGCGCAAGCGACCAAGAAGAAGAGTTCCACGACGGTCGGGATGGGCCGCAAGCTCGTCTACGGCGCGATCATCGTCGTGGTGGGCTACCTGTTGCTCGTCGTCGTCTTCCCGCGCGTTCTCGACGGCTACCAGTACCACTCGTTCAACACGCGCCTCGGCAGCATCGAACGGTCGGTCGCGATCCTTCTGGACCGCCTGGGCGGGGCGCCCGGTGGCGCGGACGGCCAGGTCCCGCGCGAAGCGAACTTCCATTCGACGGGCGACATCGGCGAGCGCGAGCTCGTTCTGCGGCTCGAGGAGGTCACCCTGGCGCTCGAGAAGCTGCGGATCGCCCTCGAGGCCCAGACGCGAGCTCTGGAGACGATCGCGCCGCTCATCGAGCCGCTCGGCCCCGAGGGGGGCGGCGAGCAGCGCTGAGGCTGCGGGGCCGCCTCACGGCCGACGAGGGCCCTCGACCGCATTTCCCGCCAGCTCCAGAAAGCGCGCGATGATGTGGTGCGTCAGGCCCCAGACCGTACGTCCCTCGAAGCTCCACGACGGCAGGATCCGCACGAGCTCTCCGTCTGGGTAGCGGTAGTCGGCGTCGAGCTCGCCGCTGCGCGCACGCCCGAGTGGGAGCCAGAAGGCCTCGCTCGCCTCGGGGCCCGGGCGTGGGTCGAGGTCCTCCCGGACGGCGAACACGAACGGGTGGATCCAGGTCTCGATCAGTCGCCCGCGCGCACGCGCCTGTACGGGCTCGAGCGGGCCGATCAGGTCACCCGAGCGCTCGAGGTCGACGGCGAGCTCCTCGTGCGCCTCGCGCCGCGCGGTCGCCGCGAGGTCGGCGTCGTGGTCCTCGACGTGTCCGCCGGGCAGGCTCACCTGCCCGGACCACGGGTCGTCCGCGTGCTCGACGCGCCGCATCAACAGCACCTCGAGCCCGTGCGGACGCGCCTGCAGGGCGATCGCGACGGCGGCGCGGCGCGCCGACGCGCCGCGCGGCTCCGTCTCGAGCGTGCGCAAGCGGTCGGCCAGGGCGCCGAAGCCGTCCGTCACATCTAGCCTTGCGCCTTGATCTTCGCGATCTCCTCGGTCAACGCCGGCACGACCTCGGAAGCGTCCCCGACGATGCCGTAGTCGGCGACCTTGAAGATCGGCGCGTCGGCATCCTTGTTGATCGCGACGATCGTGCCCGACGTGCGCATGCCCGCGAGGTGCTGGATCGCGCCCGAGATGCCGATGGCCACGTAGAGCTGGGGCGACACTGTCTTGCCGGTCTGCCCGACCTGCTCGGAGTGCGGGCGCCAGCCAGCGTCGACCACCGCGCGCGAGGCGCCGACGGCCGCGTTGCCGAATGCGGCGGCGAGCTCCTCGATCAGCTTGAAGTGCTCGGGCTCCTTGAGCCCCCGGCCGCCCGAGATGACGACGGGCGCTTCCTTCACGTCGAGCGCGCCCGAGGACTTCGCGTCGACCGAGACGACCTCGGCCTTGCCTTCGCCGAGCGTGACGGTCTGCACCTCGGCGCTGCCTCCGCCCTCGGCCGGCTGGAAGACGTTCAGGCGCGTCGTCGCGCACAAGACGTCGCCCGAGGTCGTGACCGCGGCGATGCACTTGCCCGCGAGCCACGGGCGCTTGATGGCGAAGCCGTCGCCTTCGGCGCTGAGCTCGATGCAGTCGGTGAGGAGGGTGCAGTCGAGGTGCGCGGCGACGCGCGGGGCGAGGTCGCGGCCGCAGGCGCTGCTGGCCGCGAGGAAGCCGTTCGCGCCGCATTCCTTGACGACGTCGGCGCAGGCGGCGGCCGTCGCATCGGGGCTGTAGGCATCGCGCCCGGCCAGGACGACCGCGCGCGCGGCGCCGTTCGTGCCGAGCGTTGCGGCGACCGCGTCCGCTCCGGGTCCGGACAAGACGGCGACACAATCGGCACCGGCCGCGCGCGCGGCCCCGATCGCTTCGAGGCTGCCGCGGCGCGGGCTACCTTCGGTGTGTTCGACGAAGACGACAATCGTGGACATGTCTGTTCCTTGTTCCTTCTAGAGCACTTGGGCTTCGTTGCGTAGCGCGTCGATCAATGCGGGGATGGCTTCGACGCCCTCGCCGACGATGCGGCCCTCCTTGCGCTCCGGCGGCGGCGCGACGCCGGTCACGACGGCCTGGTTCGGAACGTCCTCCGCGCCGGCTTCCTCGAGAGGCTTCTTCTTCGCGGCCATGATTCCCTTCAAGCCAGCGTAGCGCGGCTCGTTCAGGCCTTTGTCGCAGGTGATGATTGCGGGCAGCGAGAAGCGGACGGTCTCCACGCCGTCTTCGGTCTCGCGCTTGGCGGTGCCACCACCGTCTTCGAGCGTCATCTCGACGACGTCCGTGACACATGCCCAACCGAGGTAGGTCGCCGTCATCGGACCGACCGCTGCGTTGTCGCGATCGGTCGCGACGCGGCCCATGAAGACCAGCTCCGCGCCGAGCTCCTGCAGCTTGGTCGCGAGCGTTTTCGCGGTCGAGCGGCAGTCGCGCTGCATCCACGCGTCGTCAGCCAGGACGATCGCCTTGTCCCCGCCCTTGGCGAGGCACTCGCGCACCTCCTTGGAACCCGACGCGGGGCCGATCGTCAGGACGGTGACTTCGCCTCCGCTCGCCTCCTTCGTCTGGACCGCCTGCTCGAGGGCGATCTCGTCGTAGAAGGAGATCATGTATTGGAAGCCGTCGGTCTTCAGACTGGTGCCGTCCGCCGCGATTTCGGCTTGGGCGTCGGTCGTGGGGACCCGCTTGACGCAGGCGACGATATTCATGGGCCGGGATCCGGAAGGGGGAGAGCTGGACAGCCGGGCGGGCTGGAATTTTGGGCGAGAAGGTTACCGCTGCCGCACGGCTACAGCAACCTTTGATAGCGGGGCTGGTCCCCAGCCCCGCTGGTGCCGCAGGCGGCACCGGGGTGTTTCCGGGTTCAACGGCTGACGCCGTTGAGACCTTGCCCTTGAAGCGAGGATTGACTCGATTGCGAGCGATTCGGGGCATCGAGCGCTCCAGCCCGTGCCCTCGCCGCCAGGCGAGGCCAATCTCCTAATCGATCAGCTCGTGCTCTTCTTCGGAGGACACCCCGCGCAGCGGGACGTCGAAGTTCCGGCCGAGGTAGACCTCGCGGACACGCGGGTCGGTGATCAGCGCCTCGGCGTTGCCCTCACGCAGGATCTGACCCTGGTGGATGATGTAGGCGCGATCGGTGCTGGCCAGCGTCTCGCGCACGTTGTGGTCGGTGATCAGGATGCCGATGCCCTGCTCGCGCAGCTGACCGATCAGGCCCTGGATCTCTTCGACGTTGATCGGGTCGACGCCCGCGAAGGGTTCGTCGAGCAAGAGAATCGCTGGGCGTGTCGCGAGCGAACGCGCGAGCTCGAGACGCCGGCGTTCGCCGCCCGACAACGTGTCCGCGCGACTCTTCGCGAGGTGCGCGAGCTCGAGCTCGCCCAAGAGCCGGTCCACTTCCGCCAATCGTTCGCGGCGCGAGAGCGGCATCGCTTCGAGCACGGCGACCAAGTTGTCGCGAACGCTCATCAGGCGAAAGACGCTCGTTTCCTGGGGCAAATAGCCCATTCCGTGCCGAGCACGTTTGAACATCGGCAGCCGCGTGCAGTTCTTTCCGTTGAGCAGAACCTTGCCCGCGTCGGGCTCGACGAGTCCGACCGTCATGCGAAAGCTCGTCGTCTTGCCCGCGCCATTCGGACCGAGCAGCCCAACGATCTCGCCGGCGTCGACGCGAAAGTGCACGTTGTCGACGACGCGTCGTCCGCCGTAGGACTTGACCAGACCGGTGACCTCGAGGAGGGGCTCTGCGCTCATACGGCGGAGTTTAGGGCAGCGCGCTGGCGCCAAGCGCGCCCTGCCGCGGGGAAACCTGGCCAGGCTCTCAGGTGTCACAGCACGCCGAGCGGACCCTGTTGTTGCACGCCGCGGATCGCGAATTCGGGCGCTGTCAACCCCCGGATACGTGGAACCCCTGAAGAGGCCCTGACAAGTGTTTCCTGGGGTTTTGCGCGTGTGGATAACTCGTGGAAAAGCTGCGGTAGTCAGGATTCCTGCACCTTTGATACGAGTTTGTTTTTTGTGGAGTGCGGGGCCCTGGGGCCGCTACCCGACATGTCACGTATTGCGCCCGAGGGTTCCAAGTGCCTGAGCAGGGACATGTTGCAAGGATTCTCACCTGCCCTTCATGTCGTGTTCCCTTTTTCGGCCGAGCGAGAACGGGTGGTCGGGAAACCTGTTTCGCAAATAGGAGCTCCCTGGGGGCCCCGTGTGGACAATCTCCGGAAAGTTCCCAGGGTCGGGCAGAGAAGGCTCTCTCTGGCCCAGATCTGGGCCGGTCCGGAGGGCTCAGGGTCCCGTCAGCGGACCCACTTGAGCCGGTAGACGCTCAAAGAGGGCACGATCGGCCAGACGACGACGACCGCACGGCCGCGGATCAGCTCGCGGGGCACGAACGAGGCCTGCTTCGGCGGGAGGAGCTGGCCACTGCGTTGGTTGAACACGTGGCGCTCGCCGAGCTCATCGTAGAAGAACACCTGGTTGCCGGCCTCGCCCCCGGGGACAATGCGCGGGTTCTCCTGGCGGCGGTTGTTGCCGAGCACCTTCATGCCGGTCTCGTCGCCCTCGATGATCTGGAACCCCGTGAGTTGCCAGTCGCGGCTGTCGGAGGAGTCCTGCGTGTTGTCCCCGAGCATGAGGTAGTGGCCCTCGGGGATCTTCTTCTCGCCGGTGAAGCTCGGGTACTTCTGTCCGGCGGCGATGTAGTAGATGTCGCGGAAGACCTCGGTGCCGCTGAACTCCGCGCCGCCGCCGACGGTGCGCAACACCACGCTCGACTTCTGCATCGAGGCCTCTTTGACCTCGAGGCTCACGACGAGCTCGCCCTCGAGGTACACCGAGACGAGGTCGTCGAGGTTCTGCACCCGGTAGGAGATCGACTTGCCGGCGGGGAGCTTCATCACCTCGCCGGTCGCCGGATCTCCCTGCGTCTCGCCCGTGTTCTGTTCCTGGATCCGCGGCGCGGCGTGGTCCGCGGCGGCGGGGCCCGGA
Organism: bacterium; assembly: GCA_024226735.1. Taxonomy (GTDB): domain Bacteria; phylum Planctomycetota; class UBA1135; order UBA1135; genus JAAELL01. Next base: position 8,677 of record JAAELL010000087.1, read on the forward strand.
ATCGTTACGACGTAGCGCGTTTCCGCCTCGGTCAGCTCGATCTGGACTTCCGTACAGCTGGCCGCGGCGCTGATCTCGCCCTGCACGCGCAGATCGCCGACGTCGTTGCCGCCGGACAGCTTGCCGCCGGTATTGATCTTCGAGGCGATCTTGCCGGGGTAGCCATCGGTGTAGTTGTCCTTGATGCTCCCGGACCGCGGGAACTTGGCGGAACCCGCTCCCGTCGCGACGATGTCGCCGTTGTCGACGCTCCAGCCCGCTCCGTCGAGCTGCCACTGGCCCTCGGTCTTCAGCTTCTTCAGCGTCGCGTCGTAGATCGGATCAGGGCGGCGCAGGACCCGCCACTCGCTTTCGCCATCGGGCCGAACGCGAACGTCGCCGTTGCGGATCTCGAGCTCCTCGTTCGGCATCCCGACGATGCGCTTGATGAAGTTCTTCGAGCGGTCCAGCGGGTAGCGGAAGACGACGATCTCGAAGCGCTCGGGGTCGCGGTAGTGGTAGGAGAACTTGTCGACCAGCACCCGGTCGAATACCCCGGTCTCGGTGTTGCCCATCAGCGTGGGCTGCATCGATCCGGTCGGGATCTTGTAGGCCTCGAGGATGAAATACTTGAACAGGACGATCGTGATGATCGAGACCGTCACGGCCTCGATGTTGTCTCGCCACGGATGGCCCTTGGCTTTGTTCTTCTTGTTCTTCTTGCCCATCACGACTTCGTCTCGCCCCGCATCTCGCCCTACATCTCGCCCTACATCTCGCCCTACATCTCGCCCTACATCTCGCTGGGGAGTGCCTAGGCGAAAGCAGGATCCCACAGCCCGCGCGCGACGCAAGGGCGAGCCGCCAGAAAGCAGTGCCCCGGCCAGCGCCGTCGACGGGATCGCTGCTTCAGCGGATCCAGCCCAGTCGGTGGAAGAGCTGGAGCCGGCCACCGGTCGCCGTGGGGCGGATCGGCCAGAAGATCAGCAGTGCTCGGCCCGTGATCGCGGAGCGCGGGACGAACGGGGCGTTCTCGGTCGTCTGGCCGTGGCCCGCCTCGGTCGGGAAATGCGGTCGAAGACGCCGCCCCCGGCGCGGTCGCTCCAACCCATGAGCGTCGGCTGCATCGACTCGCTGGGGATGCGGTACGCCTCGACGAGGAAGTACTTGAAGAGCGTGGCGAGGATCAGCGCGAGCGTGACGGCCTCGATGTTGGCGCGCCAGGGGTGCCGGGGCCGATCGGCGGACATGCGTGCGCCTGCCAGCGGCTACTTGTCTTCCCCGCCGAGCACCGAGAGGAAGGCTTTCTGGGGGATGTCGACGTCGCCGACCTGCCGCATCCGCCGTTTGCCGGCCTTCTGCTTCTCGAGCAGCTTGCGCTTGCGCGAGATGTCGCCGCCGTAGCACTTGGCCGTCACGTCCTTGCGTAGGGCCGCGATCGACTCGCGGGCCAGGATCTTGGCGCCGATCGCCGCCTGCAGCCGGACCTCGAACAGGTGCCGGGGAATCTCCTTGCGCAGTTTCTTCAGCGTCGCGCGACCGCGCGTGTCCGCCCGCGAGCGGTGCACGATTGCGGACAGTGCGTCGACTTCCTTCGCGTTGACGAGGATCTTGAGCTTGACGAGATCGTCCGCCTTGTAGCCGGTGATCTCGTAGTTGAGCGTGCCGTAACCGCGCGTCGCCGACTTCAGCTTGTCGTAGAAGTCGTACATGATCTCGGCCAACGGGATGTCGTACATCAGCTGGACGCGCGTGGGGGACAGGTGGTCCTGGCGGATGAACAAGCCGCGGTGGTCGCTCGAGATCTGCATCACCGCACCGATGAACTCGGTCGGCAGCAGCATCGACACGCGCGCGATCGGCTCGCACAGCTCCTCGAACTGATCGGGCCCCGGGAGCGCGCCGGGCGAATAGACCCACTCCTCTTCGCCGTCGGCCTTGACGATCTTGTAGGTGACCGACGGTGCGGTCTGAATCATGTCGAGGTCGTGCTCGCGCTCGAGCCGTTGCTCGATGATCTCCATGTGCAGGAGCCCGAGGAAGCCGCAGCGATAGCCGAACCCGAGCGCGTCGGAGGTGACCGGCTCGAACGACAGCGACGAGTCGGACAGCGACAGAGTCTCCAGCGCGTCGCGCATCGTCTCGTAGTCGCCGGGGTTGGTCGGGTAGAAGTCCGCGTAGACCATGTGCTGCGGCTCGCGGTAGCCAGGCAGCATTTTGACCTCGGTGCCCTTGATCGCCATCGTGTCGCCGACGCGGACATCGCCGAGCTTCTTGATGTTCGACACGAAGTAGCCGACCTCGCCGGCGCGCAGCTCCGGCGCCGCGGTCATCTTGGGCGTGAAGCGGCCGATCTCGACCGTCTCGAAGATCTTGCCGGTGCCCAGCATCCGCACCAGGTCCTTCTTGCGCAGCGTGCCGTCGACGACGCGCAGGTAGACGATCACGCCGCGGTACTCGTCGTACACCGCGTCGAAGATCAGGGCGCGCAGTGCGGCGTTCGGATCGCCGGTCGGAGCTGGAATGCGTTCGATGACGCGACGGATCACCTCCTCGACACCGACGCCGGTCTTGGCCGAGATCGCCGCCGCGTCGGTCGCCTCGATCGCCAGGCTGTTCTCGATCTCCTCGGCGGTCTCGTCCGGGCGCGCGTGGCTGAGGTCGACCTTGTTCAGGACGGGCAGGATCTCGAGGTCCGCCTCGATAGCGAGGTAGGCGTTGGCGACCGTCTGGGCCTCGACGCCTTGCGAGGCGTCGACGAGCAGGACCGCGCCCTCGCACGCCTGCATCGACTTTTCGACCTCGTAGTTGAAGTCGACGTGGCCGGGCGTGTCGATCAAGTTGAGCTGGTAGGTCTCGCCATCGAGCGTGTACGGAACCGTGACGGCGCGCGCCTTGATCGTGATCCCGCGCTCGCGCTCGAGCTCCATGTCGTCGAGCAGCTGGTCCTTCATGTCGCGCTTGCGGACGGCGCCGGACAGCTCGAGCATGCGATCGGCGAGCGTCGACTTTCCGTGGTCGATGTGCGCGATGATCGAGAAGTTACGGATGTGCTTGGGGTCCACGGCGCTGAGAAATCCGGGCTAGAGAGTAAGGACCGTCGGGAGCTGCTCGACGAGCGTGCGCAGGGCGCGTCCGCGGTGGCTCACCGCCGACTTTTCGTCGGCCTCGAGCTCCGCGAATCCGCGTCCCGTCGCGTCGAAGCCGGGCTCGGTGAACAGGAACAAGGGGTCGTAGCCGAAGTCGCCGTCGCCGCGCGGGGCGTCGAGGATCCGGCCGCTCGCAGTGCCCTCGATGGCACACGCGATCTGACCGCTCGGGTCCGCCAGAGCCAAGGCGCACACGAAGCGTGCGCCGCGGCGCTCGGCGGGGAGATTCGCGAGCTCGGCCAGGAGCTTGACGTTGTTCGCGGCGTCGTCGCCGTGCTCGCCCGCGTAGCGCGCCGAGCGCACGCCGGGCGCGCCACCGAGGTGGTCGACTTCGAGGCCCGAGTCGTCGGCGAGGCACCAGTGGCCGCTGCGCTCGGCGGCGGCCCGCGCTTTCTTCGCCGCGTTGCCCGCGAAATCCGGCTGATCCTCGTCTACGTCCGGCAGACCGCCGACGTTGTCCGGGGTCAGGACGGAGACCCCGAGCGACGCCAACATGCGCGACAGCTCGGCGACCTTCTTCGCGTTGTTCGTCGCCAAAAGGAGCTCCATCGGACGCTAGGCTCCGCCGACCGGGCTCTCGGCGAGCGCGGCTTTCTGGACCTCGAAGATGTGGCGAATCGCGGCGGCGCCCATGTCCAACATCGAGTCCATTTGTTCGCGTGAGAACGGGGCACCCTCGGCGGAGCCCTGGACCTCGATGTACTCGCCCTTGCCGGTCATCACGAGGTTCATGTCGGTCTCGGCGCTGCTGTCCTCGGCGTAGCAGAGGTCGCACAACGGCTGGCCGTCGACGACGCCGACCGAGATCGCACCGAGCTGGTCGACGAGGGGCCAGGCGCGCAGGACACGCTGCTCGTCCATCCACGTGAGGGCGTCATTCAAGGCGACCCATGCGCCCGAGATCGCCGCAGTGCGCGTTCCACCGTCGGCCTGCAGGACGTCGCAGTCGAGCCAGATCGTGCGCTCGGTCATGCGCTTGGTGTCGACGACGGCGCGCAGCGAGCGCCCGATCAGCCGCTGGATCTCGATCGAGCGTCCGTCGACCCGACCCCCGCGATCGCGGCTCTTGCGGTCGTTGGTCGAGGACGGAAGCATCGAGTACTCTCCCGTCACCCAGCCGCGCCCGCGGCCCTTGAGAAAGGGCGGGACCCCGTCGGTGACCATCGCCGTGCACAGCACCCGCGTATCGCCGAAACTGGTCAACACGGACCCGGCGGCGTGCTTGGTGAATCCGCGCTCAAAAGTGATCGGCCTCGGGGCCTGCGGCTCGCGTCCGTCTTTGCGTTCCATCGTGCTCCTGGATTGGAAGGCCGAACAGTATAGGGGCGGCCCCCCGCTCACCGAAGCGCTCGAACCAGCTCCAACGGAATGCGGCGCAGCGCCCCGTCCGCCCGGCCCGCCGGCAGCACCGACAGCCCGTGCACCAGGTCGAGGGCTTGGAGCTCGCCTTCGACGTCCTCGGTGCCCACCCGTACGCGAACGCCGCTGCCCGTGGGCAAGCGGATCGCGGCGAGGTAGTCGGTCGCGAGCGCCGCCAGGGCCCGCCGGGAGACCTGCTCGGTCCGCTTCACGAGCCGGGCGGTGAGGGCGGCCTCGGCTTCGTCGACCCGTGACGTGATCCCCAGGCGTGCGAGGCTCGTCACCTCACGCGCGGTGCTCAGGGGCGTGGGAAACTCGGTCTGGGTGACGTTGAGGCCGACGCCGAGCACGTAGTGGGGCGCCGTGGGATCGAGTCCGCGGGTCTCCGAGAGCACGCCCGCGAGCTTGGCCGCGCCGCACATCAGGTCGTTCGGCCAGTCCAGATGGGCGCCCTCGAGGCCCAGATCGCGGACGGCGTCGAGCACCGCGAGCCCGCCCGCAACGGTCAGAGCCGCCGGCGGCGGGGGGGCCTTGGGCAGGAGGACCACGCTGAGGTAGAGCCCCCCGTCCTCACTCACCCAGGGGCTGCCGTGCCGCCCTCGGCCCGCGGTCTGGGCGCGCGCGACGTGAATGTCACCGTGCCGGGCGTCGCCGCTGGCGAGCGCTGCGAAGGCGCGTTCGTTCGTCGAGTCGACTTGGTCGTAGGAGAAGCGCGGTGGCATCCTGCCGTTCAGTCCTCGTCCTGTGTCGCCTCTCGTGCCGCGCCATCAGGCGTGCGACGGTCTTCCACGAGGGCGGTCGCTTCCATCTCGGGCGGCCACAGCGAGCGGGCTTCCGTGACTGGTATGCCGTACCCGATCGTGTAGACCGCCTCACCGCCGGGCAGCGCCTGAACGCTGTAGACGACGCCGATCACGCGCCCGAAGACATCGGTGATCGGACCGCCGCTGTTGCCGGGGTGGACGCCGGCGTCGACTTGGATGTTGCCGCCGACCATGCGCGAGAGGATCCCGCGGAACGTCGAGGCGATGACGGTGTCGCCCTCCTGCAGCGCGAAGTTCCCGAGCGGGAAGCCGAACAGGAAGAGGTCCGTTCCGGGCTCCGGCAGGTCGACGTCCAGGTCGAAGTCGTCGAGGTGAGGCATGCCGTCGAACGGCTCGATCTTGATGAGGGCGAGATCGATTCCGCCCTGGGCGATCTTGATCACGCGCGCCTCGATGCGCCGCGACGTTCCGGAGAACACGGCGTCGATGCGCATCTTCGGCTCGAGTGGCGTGTCGTGCGTCGCACTGAGGATCGTGTGGTCCGACGGGGGAGACACGACGTGCGCGTTGGTCAGGATGAAGCCCTCGGAGGAGATCGTGAATCCGGAGCCGGTCGAATCGATCGACCAGACGCTGCCGTCGTCGTCGAAGTTCGGCTCGCCCGTCGCGCTCTCGTGCAGGACCTGGCCCGACTGCCCATCCTCGATGACGATCGTGGTCTCGAGCAACACGACCGCTTCGCGCACGCGGCCGACGCCGGACAGGCGCATCTGCTCGATGCTGACGGGGTCGATCAACGAGAACTTCTGCTCGGCGTCGCTGAGCTGCGCGCGCGTCGCTTCGAGCTCGGAGCGGAGCTTGGTGATCTGCGCCGAGGCGCCGTCGTCCTTCTCGAGCGAGTCGATGCGTTGTTGGAGCGTATCGCTGCTGGTCTTGAGCGTGTCGACGAACGTCCGCAGCTCATCGGCCTTGAGCGCGCGGTCCTTCTCCGCGTTCACCCACGCGGTCTCGCGCACGCGCTCCTCGTCCTGGAGCTCGCCGATGCGGGTCATCGCCCTCTGCAGCCGTTCGGTGTTGGCGGTCTCCGTGTCCTTCAGCTCCTGCTCCAACCGCGCCTGTCCCTCGCGGCCCTCGCGCGAGAGGTTGAGACCCCACAGGACCAGGGCACCGATCGCGGCGATCGCGAAGCCGCCTGCGAGGAGCTGCGTGCGACGCGAACGGTGCGCGACGATCTCGCGCACGGTCGTCTCCGAGAGCTGTGGCTCCTTCTCCATTCCCACCTTCGTCGGATCGACGAACAAGGTCTCGGACAGAGGGTTCTTCGACATGACGAGGAACCGCGGGCCGATCGGGCCGAGCTGAATGATGTCGCTGCCCCTGAGCTGCGCGGTCTCGACGCGCTCGCCGTTGATGAACGTCCCGTTGCGGGAGCCGAGATCGATGATGCGCACCTTGTCGCCGTCGAGCTCGACGCGCGCGTGGTGCGTCGACACCGAAGGGAAGTCCTCGCCGGGCAGGCAGAGGTCGTTGTCCTCCGAGCGCCCGATCGTCAGGCCGTTCTCGCCGATCTCGATCGGCTTGACGTGTCCGGCGACCTGCAGTGGCTTCAGCCGCGGACCGCTTTGTACGAAGGGGTCGTGCATCGGTCCCCATCGTAGGTCAGTGGCGACAGGGGACAAAGGCTACACTCGCTCCGGTTTTTATCATCTCGGCCCACTCCACCCATGCGCCACTCCCGCCACTCGATCGTTTCGCTCGTTCTTGCTTGTTCGACCGCCGCTTCCGCCTTCCCGTGCGGTCCGCAGGTCGACTTCGAACCGATCGGCTTCGGCGACGTCGACGGTCACGAGTACACCGCACCGTTCTTTCCCGGGGCGTCGTACGACGCGTCGATCACCGCTCCTGAGGCGATCTTGGGGCGGCCGGTCGGTAGCCGCATGGCCCGCCACGACGAGATCGTGCGCGCGTTCCGGACGTGGGCGAGCGAATCGCCGCGCGTGACAGTCGCGACGTACGGGCGCACCTATGAGGGACGCGAGCTCCTTTACGCCGTCATCACCTCGGTCGCCAACCACGAGCGCCTCGCCGCCATCCAGTCCGACGCACAGCGCCTCTTCGACCCGCGCGGGCTCGACGCCGCCGCCGCCGCCACGATCCTCGAGCGGCAACCCGCTATCGCGTGGATGGGCTACAGCATCCACGGCGACGAGACGTCCGGCAGCGACGCCTCGCTCGCCGTCGGCTACCACCTGGCCGCCGGCACGGGCGACGACGTCACGCGACTGCTCGACGACGTCGTCGTCGTGCTCGACCCTTGCCTCAACCCCGACGGGCGCATGCGCATCCTGTCGATGGTCGAGCAGAACGCCGGCTACCGCGCGAACCTCGACGGTGATTCGGTGCATCGCGGCCGCTGGCCGTACGGGCGCGGCAACCACTACCTGTTCGACATGAACCGCGACTGGATCGCGGGCGTCTGTCCCGAGACGCGCGGGCGTTGGGACGTCGTTCGCGAGTTTCCGCCGCAACTCTTCGTCGATGGGCACGAGATGAGCGGCGACGACACCTTCCTCTTCTACCCGCAGAGCACGCCCCACCATCCCGCGCTGCCCGCGCGGTTGATCACGTGGCAGAAGCGCTTCGGCGACGACACCGCGGCGGCGTTCGACGCGCGCGGCTGGGCCTACTACACGCGCGAGTGGGCGGACGCCTGGTACCCGGGGTATTCCGACGCGTGGGGCTCCCTGCTCGGCGCGGTCGGCTTCCTGTACGAGCAGGCGAGCTACGGTGGGCAGCCGTACAAGCGGCCCTCCGGCGAGGTCGTGACCTACCGCGAGGCCGTGCACCACCAGAGCGTCGCGAGCCTCACCAATCTCGAGACGCTGCGCGCCGAGCGCACCGCGGTGCTCACCGACTACCTCGCCGCGCGCAGGCGCAACGTCGACGCGAGCCGCCCCGGGGGCGGGCGCGCGTTCTGTTTCACCGTTCGCCGCAGGGCCCGCGATGGACGGTTTCTCGACACTCTCTTGCGCCAGGGCATCGAGGTGCTCGTCGCGGGAGAGGGATTCGAGGGGCGGGACGCGACGAGCACACTCGGTGTCCACGAGCAGGCGCACGCCTTTCCGAGCGGCACCTTCGTCGTTCCCCTCGCCCAACCCCAAGGCGCACTCGTCGAGGCGATGCTCGACTTCGATCCGCGTCTCGACGAGGAGACGCTGCTCGACGAGCGCGGCAGGCTCGAGCGCGGCGAGGGCTCGAAAATGTACGACGTCACCGCGTGGGACCTCGCTCGCCAGCTCGACCTGGATGCTTGGTGGTGCACGCCCGACGGCCCGACGGCGCCCATCTCGGCGGAGAGACGGAGTGCCTTTCCCGGACCTGCGGAGGGGCGCGTGCTCGGCACCGCCGCGGTGCCGTTCGCGTGGCTCGTGGACGGCACCGGTGATCGTTCGGTCGCCTTCGCAGCGCGCGCGATGGAGCTCGGGCTCCGTGTGCACCTCGCCGACGAACCGTTCGAAGCCCGCGTCGAGAATGCGGCGGGAGCGCGAACCGTCGAGCTGCCGCGCGGCTCGCTCTTGATGCGCCGCCACGAGAATCCGGCGAACGCGGCCGAGCTCGTCGCGCGCGTCGCGCGCGAGGTTGGTAGCGACGTGTACGTGACCGGAACCGGGCGCGCGCCGGGTGACGGGCACGATCTCGGCGGCGGTCACTTCGTCCTGCTCGAGCGTCCGCGCGTCGCGCTCCTCACCGGGCCGCCGACGTCGAGCGAGGGCTTCGGGCACGTGTGGCGCGCGCTCGACGAGGAGTTGCGCGTCGGCGCGACTCTGATCGATGCGCAGAGGATCGGGTCATACGACTTGCGGCGTTACAACGTTCTCGTCGTGCCGCCCGCGTCCGGGCTCGCGGCGGCCCTGGGGTCTGCGGCGAAGGATTTGCGGACTTGGGTGCGCGGTGGAGGCACGCTGATCGCGATCGGCTCGTCGGCCGCGGCGATGACGCGCGAGCCGTTCGACCTGTCGGATGTCGAGCTGCGTCGCGACGCCCTCGATCACCTCGACGAATACGCGTTCCATGCACGCCGCATCGAAGAAGCACGGCAGATCGAGATCGACTTCGATGCGCTCTGGGGAGATGCGCCGGCCGCTTCCCAGGAGGGGGACGAGGGAGCGGACGAGGAGCCCGACGAAGCGCAGAAGGACACGGAGGAGGATTCGGAGGAGGATTCCGAGGAGGATTCCGAGGAGGATTCCGAGGAGGATTCGGACGCGGAACGCCGCGATGCGTGGATGCGACGCTTTCAGCCGTCTGGAGCCATATTGCGCGGCATTGTGAATAGCGACTCGTGGCTGACCGTGGGCCTGCGCGACGAGGTGCCGCTCAACTACAGCGGATCCAACGTGTTCCTCTCTCGGGAACCGGCGGCCGTGAACCTCGCGTGCGCGGCGGAGTTGCGACTCGCGGGTTTGTTGTGGCCGGAGGCGCGCGAACGTCTCGACGGCGGGTCCTGGACGACCGTCGAGTCACGTGGCGACGGGCAGGTGATTCTCTTTGCAACTTCTCCCGTTTTCAGAGGCTCTTGGAGGGGCACGTCGAGACTTCTCGGAAATGCGGTCGTTTACGGCCCTGGGGCGGGCGCGAGCGCGCCAGGATCTTGGTGAGCCAACATGCGACGGGTTCTGGCCTGGCGGGAATACCCCTATAGTGTAGGACCGCAGAGCCAGCACGGACGCGCACACTGGAGCCCGCGCGCGTCTGCTTCCCCGGCTGGTCACTATAGAATTGGAATCACAGTGCAGAGACAGCAGGACGCCCACCTGGGCCGCGCCGCGTCAGTCTTGTTGAAGTCGCTCGTACGACTCGCAGGCGAACGTCGCGATGTGCGCGAAGCCCTCAGCACGATCCACCAACTGCTCGGCCAAGATCTGCAGGCACTCGAGGGAAGGGAGGAACGCGCGCCTGACGGTTTGCGCGAGCGCGTCGTCCACCCGAACGAGGGACGCCGGATCGTCGACACCGACGTGTCCGACATCCAGACGCTCGAGATGGTCGTCAGCCGCGCTCGTTGGAAAGCCGCGGCGTGCCGACTCGCCTCCGACAAGCGCGCGGCGTCGGAGAACGACGAAGACGTGCCGCCGGAGCTGCGCCGTCTCGAAGACGGGTTGCGGCAGCGCAAGGAGAGCCTCGAGGACTGCTTCGCGTGGATGCTCGACTCGCCCCGACCCCTGCCGCCCGAGGAACTGCTGCTGCAGATCGCCGCGTGCTACGACACCGTGGCGCTCGCCGCCGAGGTGACGCTCGAGCTGCACAAGGAAGACGCCCTCTCGCCCGCTCCGCCCTCCGAGCTCCTGTACCTGCTGGCGGAGTGCCAGTCGTCACTGCTCGCCGGCCTGAACCAGGTCGAGCTGCGCAACGATAGCGACCAGCGCGACCTGTTTCTGTGGCTCAAGGAGCAGACGACCCGGCACCGGATCTACGTCGATCGCCACATGCGCCTCGACGATCCGGCGGACCACACGGCCTGCGAGGAACGCGCGGCCCGCGTGCGCGCGCTCGCCCAAGAGCTGTCCGAGCGCAACAAGGCGCGGCTCGAGCGCGACAAGCTGATCGCCAAGATGCGCTACCACGTGCAGAAGATGATGGACGCGGGTTCGGGCTCCACGAGCGACTGGGACTCGTTGGTCACGGCCGTGACCCGCTGGTCGGAGCTCGGTTTCGCGTCGACCGATCGAGCGCTGCACGAGACGCTCGAGCCGCTCGCGGAGGAGCTGGCCGCCGGCCGAGAGCTCCCCGAGCCGGTCCAGCGCGTCCTGACGGCCGAGCTGAAGCCCCTGCGCACCGAGCGAACCGAGGATCAGTCCGAGGCCGCGATGGAAGAATCGCGGGCTCTGCTCGCCGGCAAGCGCGTCGTTCTGTTCGGCAAGGCCGAAATCGCCAACGCCGGCGACCCGATCGCCGAGGCTCTTGGTTTGGGACAGATGCGCTTCGTCGAGCTCGAGGAGACCGGCGCGCCCTCGCTCATCGAGCCCGCGCTCGACGACGAGGGCGTCGACATCGTCATGATCGCCATGCGTCTACCGATGGACGACTACACCTGGTTCAAGCAGGCGTGCATGGACCGCGAAAAGCCCTTCGTGCGCTTGCCCGGCGGCGTCGAGCCGCATCAGGTGGCACATCAGGTGATTCGCCAGGTGGGTTGGCGCCTGCGGTCGCGCGACCGCTCGCCCGCCTAGCAGCCCGTTGAAAAAGTCATTCGGCGCCATGACGACATCCTCCACGCCCGGTCGGCACCTGAAAGCCTCCCCGAATCCACGAATTCGCCTACGTTTCCAGGCGCCAACCGGACGCGGATGCTGTCGCCCTGGCA
>JAAELL010000088.1 GCA_024226735.1 bacterium
TGCCAGGGCGACAGCATCCGCGTCCGGTTGGCGCCTGGAAACGTAGGCGAATTCGTGGATTCGGGGAGGCTTTCAGGTGCCGACCGGGCGTGGAGGATGTCGTCATGGCGCCGAATGACTTTTTCAACGGGCTGCTAGGCGAAGAGAACGAAGACCTGTCGAGCGGCGAGACCGACGTGTTCGTCTCCGCGCTCGCGACCGACGAGATCGGCGACGTGCGCCTCGCGCTCGTCCACGAGCTGGGCCTTCTCGGTGACCCCTCCGGTCCTGGGGTCGACGCCCTGCACGCCCTGTCGCTCGGAGCCGCGCTGCCCGTGACAACCCGCGCGGCAGCGTTCGCCACGCTCGCCGGAGAATCGCTGCCCGAGGAAGACACCGAGCTCGCCAGTGCGACGATCGGGGTGGGCACGAGCCTCACCGCGGACGCGATCCTCGACTTCGCGGTACGCCTGGGCCTCGACGACGACGCACCGGACGCGGAGTACCTGATGGGTGTGACGTTGGCGTTTTGAGAAGTACGGAGTCCTACAGCAGCGTCTCGGAGTCCGCGCGCTTGAACGCCAGCCCCAGCCCCGCGCAGACCGCGAGCGCGACGCTGAGCCCGCCGCCGAGCCACAGGGTCGAGTTCGCCTGCCGGCGTCCCTCCGCCTCCTCGCGGGGGCTCGCCGTGCCGGGCGTGGAAGAGAGCACCGCGTCGACCTGGCGGTGCCCGAAGAACGCACCGACTCCGCCGAACACGAGCGGCACGCCGGCGGCGACCGTCAGCAACAGGAACGACGAACGCTTCTTCGCGCCGAACCACGCGTAGATGACGAGCACCCCGATCCCCGCTGCCGAGAGGAGAGCGAGGAGCCCGAACAAGCCCGTGCCGAGAATCCGGCCCACCATCGGCGATCAGAGGAAATCGACGCGCACGGCGCTGGAGAAGTTGGACGTCGGCGCGGGGTTCACGTCGCGGAACCACGCCTGGAAGTAGCGCGTCTCGCCCGGAGGGATCGCCACGGGTCCGCCCGGAGACGGTGTGTTCGGGAGGTCGAGAGTCGTGCGGAGCTCTCCTTCCGCCCCGGAGCTTTGCAGGCTGCCCACGTAGCGGCCGATGGCGCCGCCGAGGCACAGGTTGCCCTGACTTCCGCCGGGCCCCATCACGACGTCGGGTGTCGTGCCGGTCAAGAAGTAGCCGAAACGATGCGTGGGCACGCTCGTCGCCGTCAGGACGCAGCGGTTCGCGGCGACTGCCGCGGATCCGGTTGCGGCGAGTGCCGCGGCGAAGCCGGTCGAGTTCTGAACGCCGGGACAGCTTTCGCTGCCCAGCTCGAACACGTTCTCCGAGACGCCGACCCGGTGCGTGAACATCGACGCCGATACGACATCCGCGTCCCCGTCTCCGTCGAAGTCGGCCGCGGTCACCGAACGCAGACGCCCGACCTCGTCGAAGAGCTCGGCCGGCGTCCCGAACGTGCCGCCCGCAAGTTGCTCGACCCATGCCAGCCGGCCGGGGGTCTGCACGCCGTAGACGAAGTCCGTATCGCCATCGCCGTCGAAGTCCGCCGCGGTGGCCGTGATCGGTCCGCGCGCGTCCTGAACCACGATCGCGCGCGGAGCGAACGCGCCCCCGCCCTGGCCCCGAAACCAGCCGACGTCGCCCGAGAAGTTCGAAGCGGTCACCAGGTCGACGGTGCCGTCACCGTCCACGTCCGCGGCGAAGAGGTCGCTGCCGCCCGCGCCGGTCCCCAGTACCTGCGAGGCTCCGAACGACAGACCGCCCTGGTTGGCGTACCACGCGGTGCGCGTCGCGGTGGGGGAGCCCCAGTCGAGCGCGCACGTCGCGACGTCCCGGTCGCCGTCCTGGTCGAGATCGACGAGCTCGATCCGCCGCAGGCCCGAGGCCGCGCCGTCGAGCAACACCTCCGGGCCGAACTGCAAGCTCGCCAGCCGTTCGCGCAGCACGAGGTCGCCGTCGTACGGGCCGCCGTACACGAGATCGAGATCCAGGTCGCCGTCGAGGTCCGCGAACGCGAGCGATTGAATGTCCCGGCTCGCAGTGAGCAGCACGGCCCCAGCGGCGAAGGTGCCGCCCGCCTGGCCGCGGTACCAGATCAGGTCCTCGAGAATCTGGTCGGACGTCACGATGTCGCGCAGACCATCGCCGTCGACGTCCACGCACACCAGGCCGCGCAGGAGCGTGAAGTCCTCGCCCCGGTTGATCTCCTGCTGCGGTCCCAGGACGCCGCCCTGGTTCTCGTGCCAGGAGACGATGCTCGTGTCCGTGCGCGTGACGACATCCGTGTCGCCGTCCGTGTCGACGTCGACCGCCAGCACGCGCGCGACGTTGACCGCGGGGTCCGGAATCCCCTCGCGCGGCTCGAAGACCCCGCCGGTCTGGACGAGCACGCCCAGGTACGGATCGAGCGGATTGATCCAGGTCGCGACGACGTCGCGATCCCCGTCCCCGTCAACGTCCCCGGCCGAGAGCGTGCGCACCGCGTCGCCGAACGTCGGGGGCTGGGTGGGGGGCCCGAAGCTCGAGGGCCCGGTGCGGCGCGCCCAGTGCACCCCGCGGTTGCCGCCCAGGTCGGCCCACGCAAGGTCCAAGGCGCCGTCGCCGTCCATGTCGACGACCTCGGTCCGCAGCGGCCGAGCTCCGGGGATCAGAATCGCGCGGGCGAGAAAGCTCCCACTCCCCGCGTTCTCGTACCAGAAGAGATCGGTCTCGAAGGCGACGCCGACGACGATGTCGAGATCGCCGTCGCCGCCCAGGTCGAGCACGACGCCCGCATGGGCCGGCTCCGGCGTATTCTCGATCACGACGGGGGCCGCGAACGCGCCGCCCCCCAGGTTGCGCCGCCAGACGACGGCTCCGAACTGCACCTGCAGGTTGCTCACGCCGCCGCTGGTCAGGATGTCGACGTTGCCGTCCCCGTCGAGGTCCGCCAGCACGAGCTGGCTCAAGCCCCTCATCGGAGCGGGCAAGGTGACCGCGGGTGCGAACTGGCCCTGCCCGAGGTTGCGGCACCAGCCAATGTCCTCGTCCGCGTGGTTGGACCCCGCGTAGGCAACGTCGAGAAGGCCGTCGCCGTCGAGGTCCGCCACGGCGATGCGCGGAACGCCGGGAGTTCCGAAGTTCGCGGTCGCCAGGACGAGGGGTGCGTCGAGCGCCCCGCCCAGGTTCGCGGCCCAACTGATCCTGCGCGACGTGTCGCTGTACAACACGTCGAGCTCGCCGTCCCGGTCCAGGTCGCGCACGAGGAGGTGACTCGCCTGCACCGCCGTCGCCAGCTCGATGCGGGAGCGGAAGACACCGGAGCCGTCGCCCACGTGCCAGAAGAGCTCCCCGCTGCCGATCGTTCCCGCCGACACGACGTCGAGGTCCCCGTCGCCGTCGAAGTCGGCGAGAACGGCGTCGTCGATCGCGCTCATGCGCTCGTCGGTCAACAGGGTGCGTGGTGCGAACTGTGCGCTCGCGAGCGGAGCGAGGACGAAGCCGAGAGCGGGAAGAAAGCGCATGGAAGGCCCGAGGGAACAGTCGGATCAGGGAGACCGGTAGCTCCATCGTAGCCGTTCTCCGCACGAGCGGGTCCTCATCCGCTGCCGAGCGGCCGCCGCTTCCCTTCGGCGAGGTCCTTCAGGTGGTTCGCCGACCGCGCCAGGTCGCGCACGTGTCCACTGACCCAGCGGTCGCACACGCGCTGGATCGGGACCGCGTTGACGTAGTTCCAGCGCTGGCGCCCCTCGCGGCGGAACAGGACCAGCCCGGCGCGGTGCAGCACGTCGACGTGCTTCATAACGCCGGTCCGGCCGATTCCCCCGTGGCGCGCGAGCCCGAAGTGCTCGCACAGATCGCCGGTCGTCAACGGCGCCTTCGCGAGCAGATCGAGGATCGCGCGCCGAGTCGGGTCGGCGAGGGCCTTCCAGACGAGGTCCGCCTCGGAGCTCAAGCGCGGGTTCCGCCCTCGACGAAGCGCTTGAGGCCGTCCTCCAACAGGTGCTTCCAGCCGCCGTGAATGTCGGGCAGCATCGCCTCGTCGACGTGGCCGTGCAGCGAGTTCGTCATCTTGACGACGGTGCCGCCACCGCGCTCTTCGAGCTCGATCAAGAGGAACGTGTGGCACGGCCCGCCGAACGGCGGCGCGAGCGCGCCGGCCATGTTGATCGAACGCTGCGGCTCGACGGCGATGACCGTGAACCACAAGAGGCTCCCGCCGCTGTCGTTGTGTTCGACCAGGTGCCCTCCGGCGCGCGCGTCGAGCACGACCTCCGACCCCCCCGGCACGCACCGCAGGCCCGAGACCCACCAGGAGTCGGGCTCGTCGATGATCGCCTGCCAGACCTTGGCGGGCGGGGCCTCGATGGTCACTTCGAGCTCGATGCGAGCGGCACTCGCGTCCAGGATCTTTGCTGCTGTTGCCGTCATTGGTGTCTCCAGGACATGTCACCGTATGGTGACATGCCGACACTGTCCACCCGAATGCCGATCCACGCGGCGAGCGCTGCGGGGAAGCGTGCATTCGCAGTAGGTTAGGGCGACCGCTCGTTTCGAAAGACGCACTGCGGGCAACACTCCGGCTGCTCGCGCGCTCCGAGGGCCTGGCCGAGAAGTGGGTCACGCTCGACGGAATCGGAGCCGATCCGATCGTGATCGAGCTCGACGCCGACTTCGGTCTTTTCGACACGCCGGACGCGGGCCAGGCGTGCCCCGAGCGCACGCGCTCGACGACGGCGCTCCAGGCCCTGAGCCTCTTCAACAGCGCCTTCGTCGCCCAGCAGTCGCGGCACTTCGCCGAGAGGCTCGAGCGCGAGGCGGGGGCGAGCCTGGAAGCGCAGGTCGAGGCTGCGTTCCGCCCCGCGATCGACCGCGCCGCCCCGACCGCCCCGCGTCCCCCGCACTTCGCCGGGCGGGCGAAGTGCGTCGTCATGATCTTCTGCTCGGGCGCGTGCAGTCACGTGGACACCTGGGACCACAAGCCCGCCCTGGTCGAACGTGATGGCGAGCCGCTGCGCGGCGAGTGCGGCAAGTTCACCTCGGACCTGTTGCCGCACCTCGGCGCGCTGGTCGACGACATGTGTTTCGTGCACTCGATGACGAGCCGCACGAACACGCACGGCCCGGGCGAGAACTTCATGTCGACCGGCTTCACCCAGGACGGGTTCCCGAGCGTCGGCGCCTGGGCGAGCTACGCGCACGAGACCACAACCTCGCACCACGCCTGGGGCCGCCAGGGCGAGGTCCGGTGCGCCGTCCCCGTCAACGTCCCCGTCGACGTCGCCGATCCCCGCGACGCGTGCCCACGGCGCGCCCGGCGATGTTGGGACGAAGCGCCACAGGAGGCGGCCTTCGGCGCCGGAGAGAAGCCAGGTGTCACCGCCGCCGCGTTCGGGCCACTGCTCGCGGACGTACGGGGCGACGAGTAGCTCAGTCACGCCGTCCCCATCGAGATCGCCGACAGCCGCCAGTGTCCCGAAGGCGCTGTGGCTGTCATGGGGCAGGTGAGCGAGCACGAAGCCGAGCAGGAGGGCAGAGGCGGTCACGCGTTCGCGAACCCGCCGGCCCCGGCACGGTTCCGAACTACTGCGGCTTCAGCTCGCGGCCGCTCAGCCCCGGGTGATCGGCGGCGAAGCGCACCGCGCGGTACAGCGAGTTGACGGGGATCCCGTGGTCGAACTCGCCCGTGAGCGGGTTGCGATAGTCCCAGACGACCTTGCCCTCGTGCGTCACTTCGAACACTCGGCCCTGCGCTCCCGAACAGATCAGCGTGTTGCCGTTCGGCAGGCGCTGTGCGCCGGAGATGAACGATGAGTACAACGTGCCCGGGTCGCGGTAGGTCCAGGCGGGTTCCTTTGGACCGAACGGGTCTCCGGGCTCGCGGACGAAACCGCGCTCGGGGTCGAACGGAATGACGAGCTCGTCGACGGACGAGAACGAATCGCCGCGTCGCTTACGACCATTGTTGAAGACCAAGAGGCGCAGCTCGTTCGGATCGTCGCTCGGAAGCCAAGTCGGGTCGTGCTGGAAGGAGAGCTTCTGGTCCTTGCCCTTGCCGGCTCCGTAGTTGCGCGGGTTGCCCCAGCGCCAGAGGATCTCGCCGCCGCGCTTCCAGCGTCCGCCTTCGCTACCGGCAGCCTGTGCGGTGCTCGTCGAGTGGTCGAGCACCCAGAGCTCGTTCATGTTCGGAACGCTGAGCAGGATCAGGTCGTGCTCGGGGAGGTAGTCGATCGCGTTCGTGTGCAGCCAGTCCGGCGCGGTTCCACGCCGCTTCGGGGGCGCGTCGTCGTCCTCTTCGTCATCGCCCCCGTGACCGAGCGCGGCCATGTCGCGCTCGATCTTCTCCAGCTCTTCGCGCTCCGCCGCCGACAGCGGAGGCCGCCCGCGGTGCTCCGCGTTGATGTCGATGCGCCCCGGCGCGTCGACGACCAAGCCGTAGAAGCGCTGGTCCTCGTCGAAGTCCTGGATCAGGTGATCCCACACGTGCCACTCCCACACGATCTCGCCGCCGCTCGGCGGCGTCGGGCGGACCTCGTAGACCGCGTCGGGCCACATGCCGCGCTCGTCGACCTGGCTCGGGTCACGGCCGGCCTCGATCGCCTCCTCGCGCGAGCGATACTCCCACGCGAGCAAGAGCACGTTGCCGTTAGGAAGCAGTGCGATGTCGTGGTGCAAGAGGTGATCGGCGTCGTAGAGGACGTAGCGCCAGTGCACCTTTCCGTCCCAGTCGATGCGCTCGATGATGCCGCCGCCGACGCCCGGCCCGGTGAAGCGCGGGTTGTCCTCGGGCTCCATCGCCCAGCGCAGCAGCTGGCCGCCGTCGAGCAGGATCGCGCACTCGGTCTGCGTCTCGGGTTCCCAGGTGTGGACGATGCGGCCCTCGAGGTCGAGCAGGTACAGCGTCGCCGACGTGAGCGGCGCGATGAGCGTGTAGCCGTCGAAGGCCTCGTTCTCGTGCACGACCAGGCCGCGGGTGTCGGCCTCTTTCCTCTCGGGCTCCTGGACGGGCAGCGGAGCCGGACCGAGCGGCGGGGCGAGGGGGAACAGGAGCAGCATGGAACACAGCATGGGCGCCATGGTGACTCGGTCGCGCCCAGGAGGCCAGTCCGGGCGTTCTCGCATCGAGGCGCGCCGCCCCGGCCTCGTCTGTTACGCTTGGGGCGACCTGGCTGTTGAGGAACCGTGCATGCAACGATCACTCTCAGGCCAACCGGCTCTCCTGTTCTGCGCTCTCGCGCTCTGGCTCGCTCTTCCCGCTTCGGCCCAGATCGACATCGTCGAGCCCTTCACGGAACGCTTCCCGAGCCCCGCGTCGCGCGAGGATGGGCCGCGCAGCGGCGCGCGTTGGGGCAACGGGCGCCTGCGCGAGGCGATCGGGGGAGGCTCCGGGCGGCTCGGCGACCTCGTCGTCACCAGCGGCGAGGTGCTCGTCCTGAACACCGACTCGCAGGCCTTCCCGCTGCCCGGTCGGACGCCTGACCTGCTCGGGAACGCGGACCCGATCACCGGCCAGTTCCCGACGTCCCTGACGGTGACGGACGGCGGGTTCGAGTTCGCCTCGATCCGCGTCGAAGCGGGCGGCGTGCTGCGGCTCGAGGGCGCGAACCCCGCGCGGCTGTACAGCCGCGGGCGGCTCGTCATCGCGGCGGGTGGGCTCGTCGACGTCTCGGGAACGACGCCGGAAGCGCACGATTCGCAGACACCGAAGCCGGAGGAGACGATCGCGCGCCTGCCCAGTCCGGCTGGCGCGGGGGACGGCGGTTTCGGCGGAGATCGCTACGACCACTCGGGCAGCCCCCAGATCCTCGCGCTGTCGAACATCGATTCCGAGAGCGACGCAATCCTGAACCCTGGCGCCGTAACGCGCGGCCGTGACGGACTGGGCGTCGGACGCAGCCCCGCACAGGGTGAAGGACTCGGCGGCGAGCAGTACCCCGCGCTGATGCCGTCCGCAGCCCCGCTCGGTCTTCCGGCTTTCCCGCACGGGCTATTGATGGATGCCATCATCGATTACACGTCGTCGCTGCAATGCCGCAGCCTCGGGGTCGGCGGGGTCGGTAGCGGCGGGGCCTACGCGACGGACGGGACGCCTGGCGTGCCCGACTCGCGCATCCCCGTCGCGCAGTGGGCGGGCAGTGCGGCGCCGAACAACAACAACGCACCGCCGCGCAACCCGGGAGGGAGCGCAGCGGATCTCGGCCTCGCGCCGCCGAGCCCGACGAACCAGGGCTACGTGCGGCGCACGCTCGACTGGACGATGGGTTACCTGGCCGGTGGCGCGGGTGGCGGCGGAGGCGGCGTGCACGCGTACTCCTCGCGCTCCGCGCCGAACACGGACTGCATCGGGCCGACCGCGAGCCTGCGCGCTTGGCACGATCACTCCGGAGCAGCCGGCGCTTCGGGTGGCGGCGCGGTTCAGTTGACCTCGGGCAAGGAGGTGCGCATCGACGGCGTCGTCGACGCCTCCGGCGGCAATGGGGGGAGCTCGCTGAACACGGGGGCACCGGACACCTTCCACCGTTTCGCCATGCCCGGTGGAGCGGGCTCGGGCGGAGCAGTCAGGCTGCAGGGCTTGCGCGTCTTCCTCGCCGGCACCGCGGGTCGACTCGACGTGCGCGGCGGAGCTGGGGGCACGACTGCGTTCAGCGCCTCGCAGGGCGGCGACGGCGGCACGGGACTCGTGCGCGTCGAGGACTTCTCGCTCGGCCCGGACGCGGTCGACGCGACGCTCCTCGCCCCCACGATCGCACCGTACGACGCGGCGAATGACTCGGTCGGGTGGCTCAGCGTAGCGCCGATGGCGTTCACGCCCTCGAGCGCGCGCCCGGACTCGGTGATGGCGTCGAGCTCGTGCTGGATCCGCCCGGGCGGCGTCTTCAACGAGCTCGTCTTCGCCGACGACTCCGGACAGACGCCCGACCGCCAGGGCTGGAACATGACGGTGTTCTGGCAACCGAATCCGCAGAACCCGCCGACTCGCGTGCCCTTCCGCGGGGCGAGCCCGTTGTTTCCCACGTCCTTCGAGGCGCAGTTCGGAACGCTGCTCGGCCACGACCTCGCGCCAGGCGAGAGCGCGGCGCCGATCGTTGTGCGTTTCCAGGGCGCCCGCAGCGGTGCGCCGCTTTCGACCCCTTGCGGGCTCGAGCTCGACGACCCGGTCCTCGTTCCGGGTTCGGTCACGACGTGGGTCGACCATCCGTCCAAGCTCAACGGGTTGACGCCGGCTGTCGACGTGTTCCGGTTCGTCGTCGTCTTCGACGGTACGCGGGATGGGAACGACGTCCCCGGCGACGTCCTGCACGGCTCGATTCGAGGCGTGACGGATCTGCGCGTCACGGTCACGCCGCAGTAGCTAGCCAGGCAGCTGGTCGTATTGCTGCAACGCGGCCAACGGCCGAGCCACGCGTTCTCGCTCCTCTCCACCCAAGGCACCGAATCGAACGCTGACAACTTCGTCTTTGCCGCCGGTGGCGGGCCGCCGTTCTTCAATGACGAACCGGGCGTCGTGATCGCGAGCTTCCTCGGTCAGACACCGACCGTGACCACGACCGGCAACACCGTGCCGACGGCGGGCGGTCCACTGACCGAGTACCGGCTCGAGCTGACGCTCGCGCCCGCCGTCGATCTGTCTCCCGGAACGTACTGGGTCGAGATCTACAGCACGAACTCCTCCGGGTCGACGGATGTCTTCTCGTGGGAGATGGCGCCGGAAGACGCGACCAACGGCGCGACCTGCATGGCGTGGTCGACGAGCACACCGGGCGGCAGCTGGAACGTGTGCACGCCGTTCCCCGAGACCGCCGTGACACGGCCCTGCGTCCTTACTTCTTCTGTTCGTTCTGTTGCGCGGCCCGGCGCTCGGCCATCAGCTCGCGGTCGACGGGCACGATCAGCTCGCGCAACGCCTCGACGAGCGCCTCTTCCGACGCGGCGACGACGTCGTCACGCAAGACGTACATGCGCTCGCTCTCGCCTGGCTCGAGCTGCAGCGCGAAGCTCGCCTCGTCGTCCAGCTCTGCCTCGTCGGCGCGCACCGAGCCGTCACCCGGCCCGCGGCCGATGATCAGCGTCGGCGCGTCCGGGCGGCGCTTGCCGATCGACGCGAAGACTTCGCAGCGGACGTCGGTGAGCGAGGTCTCGATCCAAGGCTCGGCCTCGCCGTCCTCGACCATTTCGTGCTCGGTGCCGATCGTCAGCGTGTCGAAGCGCACGACGAGCAGGCGGTCCGGGTGCACCTCGCCCGAACGGTAGTCGCGGTCGGCGAGCGGATAGAAGCGCAGCCCGAGGTCGGCGTGGTCGAGAACGCTCTGCTCGAGACACTCGCGCAGCTCGCGGGCAGCGGCGCGGTCCTCGATGGGCCCGAAGAACTCGTCGCTGAACTCGACGAAGACCTCGACCTCGACGCGCGGAACGTCCACAGGGGCGGCTCGGAACGGATCGCCCGTGACGAACGCTCGCACGTCTTGGCAACCCGTCGATGCTCCAGAAGCGAGGAGTAGGCCAAGCGCGGCCAGGAAGCGATGAAACTGTCTCATTCCGCCACTATCGGCGTCCTGGCGCCCGGTTCTGAAATCGATCGTGGCCCTCGGCCACGCCCTCGGCGAGCGAGCGTGTAGCATCGGGGATCCCCAGCTCCCCAGGTGTCCCACCGACGATCCATGCTCAGAATCCTCTCCCTCGCGACCGGGTGCATGCTCCTCGCGCAGGTCGGCCAGGCCCAGCTCCTCATCGGCACAAGCAGCTACTCCACCGGCGAGACCCATCAGGTCGACGTCGCGTCGGGCACGGCGATGACCTTTGCGTTGACCCACCCGACGACCGGGACGCAGGTGCCGTGCACCGGAATGGCGGCCGATGACGCGAACGGCGCACTCTACGTCTCGAGTGTCCCGATCTCGGGCGACGACGTCGAGCTGTACCGCTGGGGCTACGGCGACCCGACCGCGACCGTGCTCAGTGCGTTCGGCTCGCCGATCTTCGACACGATCACGGGAGGATCGGTCCGCTGCGAGGCGCTGGCCTTCGGGGGCGGCACGCTCTACGCGGTGCACCAGATCTCGACCGGAGCTGCGCCAGAGGGGATCTACGTCGTGAACCTCTCGGTGACACCGATCACCGCGACGCTCGTGCACCAGTTCTTGGATCCGAGCATCGACATCGGTGGGCTCGGCTTCGATCCGACGTCGGGTCTGTTCTACGGGAGCAACGACGGGCCGGCCTACGCTGCGGGGCGCGGTCTCGTGTCGATCGACGTCGCGAGCCAGACGGAGACGTGGCTGGCCGCGTATCCGCCCGGCGTGGACGACATCGACGCCGTGGCGGTCGCGCCCGGGAACACGGTCTACCTCGTCGAGGACCAGGCCGGGAACACGATCCACCCGTACGTGCTGCAGACGGGCGTGTTCGCGCCGAGCGAGCCGAGCCCAGTGCAGCTGACCTGGCTCTTCGCCGGCGCCGCATGGGCGCCGAACTTCGACGGCCCGCCGGGTCCGATCGGTACGAGCTATTGCTCACCCGCCGTGCCGAACTCGAGCGGACTCTCGAGTGTCATCTCGGCGGTCGGGAGCCTGACGGCG
This sequence comes from bacterium, assembly GCA_024226735.1. Classification (GTDB taxonomy): domain Bacteria; phylum Planctomycetota; class UBA1135; order UBA1135; genus JAAELL01. Next base: position 11,557 of record JAAELL010000088.1, read on the forward strand.
GCGGACAATGATGTGCGGCTGACCGCGAACGATCTGCCGCCGGGCCAGTTCGGGTACTTCCTCGCCGGCCAGGCCCAGGGCATGGCCACGCCGCCGGGTAGTCAGGGCGTGATCTGCATGATGGGCAACATCGGCCGGTACGATGAGGTGCCGGAGATCATCCAGGGACCGACCGGCAACCTGCGGATCAACTTGAACGCGATCCCCGTGAACCCGCCGCAAGCTGCGGTAGCGGGCGAGACGTGGCTGTTTCAGTGCTGGTACCGCGACAACAACCCAGCGCTCACGAACAACTTCACCGACGGGCTCAGCATCACGTTCGAGTGATCTCGTCCCCCCTTTCACCGACGGAATCGGCATTACGCTCCTCTTGATTCCGTTCGACAATCGATCCAGGGCTCATCCGGAGCGCAGGCTCCGCGGGCCATGGAACGATCGATATGAGACTTAGGCTGCTTCTCCTTCGATCGGCATGGCTGGCGTGTGTCGGCTCCATTTGCGGAGTCGGCGCGCGGGCGCAGAACCTGCCGCTCGAACCGGCACCGGACGCGCGGATGTACCGCGCGAGCCACTGGGTGCAATTCGACTCGGACTCGGGACTCCCCGGCCGAGACGTCCACGACGTCGTCGAGGCGTCGAACGGCAGGGTCTGGGCGGCGACGAGCGGTGGCGTCGCGGTGTACGACGGCTTCGAGTGGCGGGCGATGACCGAGCGCGACGGTCTCCCCGAGCACCGGGCGCGCAAGCTGCTCGCCGGTCCACGCGGGAGCGTGTACGTCCTGTACGGCGAGGCGACCTTCGTCGGTGACGAGAGCGGCTTCGCACCACTCGAGCTCGCCGGTGGCGGCGGACTCTTGGGCGTGGCGGTCCTGGAAGACGAGCGCGCGATGGCCGTCACCCGCGAGACGGCAACGTCGGAGTGGCGCGTGCGCCTCGAGGCTTCGGCGGAGGACGTCGGCCCCCCCGGTACCTTAGGTCCAAACGGCCTCGCTCAGCACGCCCCCGGCACCGCGACGTGCATGGCGACGGACGAGGGCATCTACCGCTACGAGGCCGAGCAGTGGACGCTGCTGGCGACGCTGCCGCCCGGGCTCATGCCGCTTCAGGTCGAGGCCAGTGCGGATGGATCGTCGGGTGTCTTTTTCGCGAACCGGCCCCTCGACAACCGCGGCCTCTGGGAGTGGCTGGTGGACGGCACGTGCCGACCGGCGGTGACGGGATACGGGCGGGTGTTCGACCTGCACCTGGGCGCGGGCGGTGACGTGCTTGCGGTCTACCGCTCCGGGCGCATCGCGACGCGGCGCGCCGGCTGGTGGTCCGAGATCGACCCGCTGCCGCGCGAGATGGTGGGTGCCAACCGGTTGGGCACACGCGGGCGCGGCGAGCTGTGGTGCTCGTCCGCAAACGGCCTGTTTCTCTTTCGGCCGCACCACCCGTACTGGTCGGGCGTTGCACTCGACGGAGCGCGTAGCGAGACCGTCGTTCTCCAGGCGTTGGAGGTCGGCAGCGGCGAGGAGAGCGAACTGTTCCTGGGGACGTCCCAGGGGCTGATGCGCGTGTCGCCCGAGGGGGTGGCCCACCGCATCTCGACTCTGGGAGGAAGAGACCTCGGCGCCATCACGGGCATCGCGCGCGATGGACGCGGCGCGCTCTGGATCGGCAGCGGCAGCGCGTCGTTCGCCGGTGCCTGGCGGCTCGACGATTCGGGCTGGAAGCAGTTCGATGCGGACGAGGGGCTCGACACCCTGGCCCTGCACCGGATCCGGGTGGACCGTCGAGGCCGCCCGTGGTTCCTCGGAATCGCGCCGGATCGCATCGAGGACGAGCCGGGCGCATTCGTGCTCGAAGGGGACACGATGCAGCCTTGGGGTACGGAGCAGGGGCTCATCCACAATCGCGTCTACGACTTCGTCGACACCGGGGACGCCTATTGGTTCGCGACCGCCGGGGGGATCTCGCGCTGGAGAGCGGGCGCCTGGAAGCACTGGACCACGGACGACAGGCTAGGTAGCAACCGCGTGTACGCACTCGCCGCCGATGCCCAAGGGCGCGTCTGGTTCGGGCACGGCAGCGGGCGCGGTGGGCTCGGGTTCATCGACGGCGACACTCCGCGCTACTTCCACCGAGGCCAGGGGCCGCGGCTCGAGGTCTCCGTGCTCGGCTTCGATGAAACCGGTCGACTCTGGGTCGGCTCCGAGACCGACGGACTGTTCTCGTTGGACGCGGGCGAGTGGGTCGAGTACGGACTCGCGAAGGGACTGACGAGCCAGCGCATCAGCAGCATGACCGTCGGTGCGACCGGCGTTCTGGTCGGGACGTTCGCCGGAGATCTGCAAACCCTCTCCCGCACGCCGATCAGCTTCCGCGTGCCACGGGTACTCTCCGAGCAGGCGCTCGTCGACTGGCGCCACGCCGTCCTGCGCTGGCGCGTGGCGACGCACTGGCGGACGATGGATCCGGCCACGGTCCAGGTGCGGCACCGGATCGATGGGGGCGCATGGTCCCCGTGGGGCCTCGACCGCGAGCTGCGCACCGGCCGCCTGGACTACGGCGATCACACGTTCGAGCTCGAAGTGCGCGACTTCTTCGGCCGGCCGACGAGCTGCGGGCCACCGCAGCCCTTCGTCGTGCCGACGCCGATGCACCGACGACCCGTGTTCTACGTTCCGCTGGGAGTGCTCCTGGCCGTGTCGGCGGCGACGTCCGTCGTGCTGCTCTTGCGCAGCCGCCGCGAGAAGAGCGCGCTGCGCGAGAGCGAGGAGCGGTTCCGCCAGCTTGCCGAGAACATCCGCGAAGTCTTCTGGCTCGTCGACTGGAGGACGCGCCGGCTGCTCTACGTCAGTCCCGCCTACGAGGTCGTTTGGGACCTGCCGGAGGGTGACCTCGTCGCCCGCTCCGATGCGTGGGCCGGCAAGATCCACGCCGAAGACCGCGAGCACATCTTGGCGAGCTTCGAAGCAGCGGGGGAGGGCCGCTACGACGTCGAGTACCGGATCGTCGGCGCGGACGGTGGCATTCGCTGGGTCCACGACCGCGCCTATCCGATCCGCGACGACAGCGGCGAGGTGTACCGCATCGCCGGGCTCACCGAGGACGTGACGGCCGAACACCTCGGCGGGGAACGTCAACGCCTGTTGATGCGCGAGCTCGACCACCGCGTGAAGAACAACCTCGCCGGTGTGATCGGGCTCGCCCAGCAAGCGCTGGCGCGCAGCACAGATCTGGATTCGTTCGACGTTGCGTTCACCGATCGGCTGCACGCGATGGCGCGTACGCACGAGGCGCTGGCCGCGGCGCACTGGGAAGCGCTCTCCCTGCGCGACATTCTGTTCTCCGTCATCTCACCGTACGCCGGGCCGGAACGTGTGACGATCGAGGGCGAAGCGCTGTTCGTCAACGCCGCGTCGGCGATGCCGTTGAGTGCCGCGCTGCACGAGCTGGCGACGAACGCCGTCAAGTACGGCTCGCTCAGCAAGGACAGTGGCCGCCTGCACGTGCACTGGGAACAGGTGCGCGGCCGCATCCGCCTGAGGTGGACCGAGCGCGACGGGCCGCGGGTGTCGGAGCCGCGGGAGCGTGGGCTCGGCACGTCGCTCGTGACCGGTCTCGTCGAGTACGAGCTGGCCGGTGTCGTCACGTTCGAGTTCGCGCCGACGGGGCTCGAGTGCAACTTCGAGCTACCCGCGGATACTCGCCACCCCGGCGCTGGGTCCGAGCTCGGTAGCACGTTCCGCGGTGGCGCCAGCAAACCGGGCGCCGAGCCGACGCCCGCCCCGCGCGGCGGGGGTCAACGGACGAGCTGAACCGTCGTCCCGGGGCCGGTCAGCGCGAACGCGCGACGCTCCGTTCCGTTCAGGGCGCGCACTTCGTACTCACCCGGCAGGAGCGCACGCTGCGCGACGCTCGGATCGAGCGAGAGCACCGACTTCGGCCCCATGTCGCATGGACCGGGGACCTCGATGTAGAACTTCGCGTCCTCGCTGACACCCTCCCAATCGAACCGCACCGGCACGCGCTCGGGAGCGAGCACGGTGTCGAAGTCGAGCACGCTGTCGGCCGCGAGCTCGCTCACTCCGAGCAAGACCATGCCGTGCTCTTGAACGGCTGCCCAGACCTCGTAGCGCGCGGGCTTCTTGCCCTCGGCGCGGAAGGCGCCCGTGATCGGGTCGGCGTTCACCTGGAAGTAGTCCTCGGTCGAGCAGCCGATGACGAGCGCGTCCTCGAACGGTTGGCCGCGGTGATCGAGCAGGACGCCCTGGACGACACCCGACGGGAGGGAACTGGGCTCCAGCTGCACGCGGATGGCCTCCGCCGCGGGCCGGACGTCCGACAGGGTGACGTTGTTGCTCATGTCGGTGTCGCGCCGCACGGCGACGCCGAGGGTCTCGTCCGGCACGTGCGGGAACGTGACGTGGCCGGAGGCGTCGGTGCGGTCGAGCAGGCCCCACGGCACGGTGCCCACGTCGGAGGCGACGACGATCACCTTCGCCGCCGGAACGGGCTCCCCGTCCGCTTCGACGACGTGCAAGCGCAGGGGCTGGACGGCCTCGAGGACGGCGTCCCAGACGCTTTCACGTTCCAGGTCGGCCTCGAGAACGGTCGCCGCGAAGCGCGACGGCTGACTCGGATCCGTGGCGAAGATCCGGTGGCGCCCGGGCGCGAGACCGGTCAGCTCGTAGCGGCCGAGCGCATCGGTGCGGGCGTGGGGGAGTCGGTCGCGCGGCCCAGTCCCGAGCATGACTTCCCAGACGCGCACGTTGCTGGCGGGACTCCCGTCCGCGTGGTGCACGACCCCCGTGACGCGCGCCCCGGCGGCGAGCTCGAGCTCGATCTGCACGACGTCGTCCGCGCTCTCGATCGCCCGCCGTGCCGGCTGCCACCCCACCGCGAAGGCCTGCAGGTGGTGCAGGCGGCGCGGCGCGCCCTCGATCTCGAACGCGCCCGCGGCGTCGGTCGTCGCTTCGAGCGTGCGCTCGTGGTGGACGATTCCATCGGTGGTGATGACGACTCCGTCGCGCTCGCGCCTCAGCTTCACCAGCGCCCCTTCGACCGGCGCCTGGAACGGATCGAGCACGGTGCCGCGCAGGGTCTGTCCGCGGCCGGCGACGGGGATCGTCAGGCTTCGACCTGCCCGCGGCAGGGGGACCGCGTACAGGTGGGACCATGCGCCGTCGGTCGCCCGCGCGGCGACGCGCACGCCGCCGATGGGACCCGGCACCTCCGGTGCCCCGAGCAACACGTGCTCGGGGATCTCGATCGCCGCGCGGCCGTCCACGTCGAGCTCGAAGTGGCCAATGGTCAGTGGAGCGCGGCCCAGAGCGGAGAGCCCGATCACCTCGACCGTTCCCCCGCGATACGGCTCTCCGTCAGGCATCTCGAGCTCGACGTCGAGCCGTCGCACCGCCGCTTCCTTGCGTTCGGTCACGGCGTCCGGATTGGGCGCAGCTGGAGTGATCGGGACGTTCGCGCGCGGCGCGGGCGAGGCGCTACGCCGTGCGCCGTTCAACGTCGCGGACGACGTGTCCAGTCCCGATACCGAGGGCGCCGCGCCCGACGACTGCGCGGCCAAGCTCTCCGCGTGTGTCCCCAGCAAGCCGCTCTTCCATACGGCGATCGGGGCGACGACGCAGCCGACGACGCAGCCGACGACGAGCAGCGCCCGCGCGACGAACGTCGCGGTCCGCCGGCGCGGGGGCAGGAGCAGCACGAGCGCGCGCGCCCAGCTCGAACGGTCGCCCCCGGCAGCGCGGTCCAGGGCCGCCCGCAGCTCGATCGTCCCGCGCCGCACCTGGCTCTTGACCGTCTCGCGCGAGCGGCCGAGTGCCGTGGCGATCGACTCGATGGGTCGGTCCTCCAGGAAACGCATGTGCAGGACGCTGCGGTACGGTTCGCGCAACCCCGCGAGCGTGGTGCGCAAGAGCGCATTCATCGAGTCGAGCTCGAACCCGAAGTCCTCTTCCTCGACAGCCGCACGCTGCACGGCGAACGCCTCGAGCTCGCGCCGCCTGGCCGCCCGGGCCCGGTGGCGGCTGGCGAGGTTGCGCACGACGCGCCGCATCCACGCGGCGCGATCGCGCACTCGCGGCCGGGCGCTACCGATCGAGGCGAGCCAGGCTTCCTGCACGAGGTCGTCGGCCGTGTTCTCGTGTCCGACGAGGGCGACGGCCAGGCGGCGTAGGGATTGGTCGAGGGCGCGGGTCTCCCGCTCGTCCACCGCGCTCCTAAGAGGGTCCCGAAGACTCATGCTGCTCGAGGTTCGTGGAAACGATCGCGACCCGACCCGGCTCGCGCCGGGTCGGGGGAAGAGGACACACGATGGGGATTCAGGGGTACAGCTGCCAGCCCCCGTTCACGTTGCCCGACGCGTCCCAGCGCAACTCGAAGATGTGAATGTCGGTCGTGTTCGGGTACGCGGCGGCTGCGAGGATGCGGCCGACGGGTCCCGGGCCGGTGTTGTAGCCGCGCAGTACGGTGGGCGTGCCGAGCGGCGTCGTCCCCGTGCCAGTCACGAAGCGACCGATGACCGTCAGCTGGATCGAGCCGACAGTGATCGTTCCGGTCTGGTCGAACATCGTCGCCGAGATGGTGGTGGCCGACGTGAACGAGCCATTGACGAGTCCCCACGTGCCGACGGCCGCCGGGCTCGCAGCGGGGGCGGCGGGGGCTTCGGCGGCGGCGGGCGCCGCGGGTGCGAACGGCATCAAGAGCGCGGGGAGGAGGGCGAGCAGGAGCGGGATTCTGTGCATGAGCGGTCGTTTGGGGGTTCTGGGGACGCCGCGCCCGGTGGGCTCGGTGGGCTCGGTGGGCTCGGTCGATCCGACTCGTGTCGGGCCACTAGTGGTGTGATGCAGACAGTTGCGGTCTTATCCCGAGTTCGCGTGTGCGTGCCACAAGGCGCGGCGACGACGCAACTTCGCTGCCAATACGGTGATACTGGGATTGGTCGCAGGAGCCGCAACGCCGTGGCGCGTGCATGCGGGCCGGGATATGACTGCGAATGTCTGCATCACACCCTCTGGATCCTGCCCGCGACCGCGCTCGCTCGCGGCTTTGCAGACGCGATCGGCAAGGCGATTCAGGCGCTCTTCGCTCTGTTCTTCGCCATGTTCTTCCTGAGGCTGGCGCTCGGCTTGGCCAGCATGGGCTCGACCATCGTATGGGAGGTGCTCCAAGCGCTCGTGCCCGTCGGACTTCCAGATTGGCTGGAGGTTACTGTCGACATCGTGGGCACGCTCTTGGCCGAAGGCACGTTCCTCACTCTGATGTTGGGCACGACGTGGGCGACGCAGCGCGAGAGCTACGCGCGTTGGGTGTCCGGGGAATCGAGCGGCGACGATCGGTCGCGCAATCACGAATCGTGATCTTTTGTGCGCGTTGCCCGGCCTACGGCGCGAAGTGGGTGCATTGACGATGTGCCAACAAAATCACCCCCTGTTTCGCATTGGAGCACTAGCATGCAGCTCAATCCTCACTCCGACCTGCTTGCTCACCATGCGACACATCAGTGCTCTCCTCGCTGTGTTGCTGTGTGGAACTGCTTCTGCACAGCTTCCGTCCGCTGACTTCATTGGCTCGCCGACCGCGGGAAACGCCCCGCTCGACGTAGCTTTCACCGACCTCTCCGGAGGGCAGATCACCAGCTGGAGCTGGGACTTCGGGGACGGCGGAACATCGACCCAACAGAGTCCCGACCACATCTACGCTGCGGTTGGCAGCTACAGCGTCTCGCTCACGGTCACCGGACCGGGCGGCGTCAACCAGCTCACGCGTCCGAACTACGTGACCGTCGGCGCACAGTCGCCGGTCGCGGACTTCAGCGCTTCGCCGCAGTCCGGCACCGCGCCTCTCAACGTCTCGTTCTCGGACAGCTCGAGCGGTCCGATCACGAACCGCAGTTGGGACTTCGGTGATGGAGGCACCTCGAGCTCCACGAACCCGAGCCACACGTACATGGCGAGCGGTGTCTACACCGTCTCGCTCACGGTCGCCGGTCCTGGAGGCGTCGACACGCAGACGCGATCCAACTACATCGTCGTCTCCGCGGCCGCGCCGGACGCGAACTTCGTCGGGTCGCCGACGGGCGGGAGCGTGCCGCTCTTGTCGTCGTTCACGGACCTGTCGACGGGCGAGGTCTCGAGCTGGAGCTGGGGCTTCGGCGACGGCGGAACGTCGACGCAGCAGAATCCATCGCACACGTACAACGCGAGCGGCACGTACTCGGTTTCGTTGACGGTCGCGGGTCCGGGCGGAGCCGACTCGCGCACGCGCACCGACTACGTCACAGTCAACGATACGCCGCCCTCGGCCGAGTTCACGGGGTCGCCGACGTCCGGCGCCGCGCCGCTCGACGTCAGCTTCACCGACCAGTCGACGGGCACCATCACGGGCCGGAGCTGGGACTTCGGCGACGGCAACACGTCGACGCTCGAGAACCCGGACCACACCTACACCGCCACCGGCAACTACACGGTGACGCTGACGGCGACGGGACCGGGGGGCAGCGACACGCGCACCCGGACCGCCTACATCACGGCCACCACCGCGCCCCCCGAGGCCGTCTTCACGGCCTCGCCGACGAGCGGCTCCTCGCCGCTCGAGGTCGACTTCACCGACCTTTCGAGCGGTCAGATCTCGACCTGGAGCTGGAACTTCGGCGACGGCGGGACCTCCGCCCTGCAGAACCCGGCGCACACGTACACGGCCAGCGGAACCTACACGGTCTCGCTCGACGTGACCGGACCGGCCGGAACGGACAACCGCACGGTCAACAATCTGATCACGGTGACGGCGGGAGCCCCGACCGCGGGCTTCGTGGGCTCGCCGACGAGCGGCACCACGCCGCTTCTGGTCGCCTTCACGAGTCTCGCGAGCGGTGAGATCGACACCTACGCGTGGGACTTCGGCGACGGTTCGACCTCGAATGGCACGAACCCGTCGCACCTGTACCTACAGGAAGGCTCGTATTCGGTCTCGCTGACGGTCACCGGCCCCGGCGGTGCCGACACGCGGACGCTGAACAACTACGTGACGACGACCGTCCCGGCGCCGCGAGCGAGCTTCGCCGGGGCCCCGACGAGCGGTTCGTCCCCGCTCGTGGTGGTGTTCACCGACCAGTCGCTCGGTCAGGTGGCGAGCTGGAGCTGGGACTTCGGGGACGGCCAGACGTCCACGCTGGAGAATCCGAGCCACACGTACAGCTCCGGTGGCGTGTACTCGGTGGCGCTGACCGTCACCGGGCCGGGCGGCTCGGACACGTTCACGCGCAACAACTACATCAACGTCAGCGCCACGCCTCCGACCGCCGACTTCATCGGGACGCCGACGGCGGGAACGGCGCCTCTCGCGGTGTCGTTCAGCGACATCTCGATCGGCGAGGTGACGAGCTGGAGCTGGGACTTCGGCGACGGAGCGACGTCGACCGATGAGAGTCCGCTGCACACCTACACCCAGAGCGGTGACTTCACGGTCGCGCTGACCGTCACCGGACCTGGCGGGTCGGACACGCGCACCGCGACCGACTACATCTCGGTCACGCCCGCGCCGCCGATGGCCGACTTCTTCGGTGCGCCGACCGCGGGCACCGCGCCCCTCAACGTCACGTTCGGCGACTTGTCGACCGGCGAGATCACGAGCTGGGTCTGGAACTTCGGTGACGGGGCGACCTCGAACCTCCCGAGCCCGAGTCACATCTACGCGGCGAGCGGCACGTATCCCGTGACGCTGACGGTGATCGGGCCCGGTGGCTCGGACACGATGACGCGTCTCGACTACATCGTGGTGACGCCGCCCGCGCCGAGCGCGGGCTTCATCGCGTCGCCGACGTCGGGCGCCTCTCCGCTGACCGCCGTGTTCTCCGACCTCTCCGTGGGCGAGATCTCGACCTGGGACTGGGACTTCGGAGACGGGAACACTTCGACCCAACAGAACCCGACCCACATCTATTCGAGCGAGGGCAGCTACACGGTCTCGCTGACCGTCACGGCCGCGGGCGGCGTGAACACGCTGACGCGGTTCAACTACATCAACGTCGCAGGCTCTCTGCCCGTCGCGGGCTTCTCGGGCTCGCCGACGGCGGGAGCGTCACCGCTCACCGTCAACTTCTCCGACTTCTCCACGGGCGACATCACCTCGCGCCTGTGGAGCTTCGGCGACGGCGCGACCTCGACTCTCGAAGAGCCCAGCCACACCTACGCCACGAGCGGGGTGTTCACGGTCTCCTTGACGGTCAGTGGGCCCGGTGGCGCGAACACGCTACGGCGGACCGACTACGTCAACGTGAGCGCGGCGTCTCCGAGCGCCAGCTTCGTCGGAACGCCGACGACCGGTGCGGCGCCCCTGGCGGTCACGTTCTCCGACACCTCGACGGGCGAGATCACGGATTGGTCGTGGACCTTCGGTGATGGCGGAACCTCGACCGCGCAGAACCCGACGCACACCTACACGACGAGTGGCGTCTACTCGGTCACCCTCCAGGTCAGCGGACGTGGTGGGCAGGACTCGCGGACGCGGACGAACTACATCACGGCGCTGTCCGACGTCCCGACCGCGGCGTTCACGGGAGCGCCGACGCAGGGAGTCGCTCCGCTCGGGGTCTCGTTCGCCGATCAGTCGAGCGGCGAGATCACGAGCCGCCTCTGGGACTTTGGCGACGGCTCCACGTCGACGCTCGCGAACCCCGCCCACGTCTACCAGACGAGCGGCGTGTACTCGGTCAGCTTGACCGTGAATGGCCCCGGTGGTTCGGACACGGCGACGCAGGCCGACTTCGTGAAGGTCGGTCCGGCCGAGCCGGTCGCGGACTTCGCGGGCTCGCCGACGACGGGCGCCGCGCCGCTGACGGTCGGCTTCAACGACCAGTCGACGGGCGAGATCGTTACCTGGAGCTGGGACTTCGGGGACGGCAGTACGTCCTCGGCTCAGAACCCGACCCACGTCTACCCTGCGAGCGGCATCTACTCGGTGTCGTTGAACGTCGTGGGCGGCGGCGGGTCGGACACGCGCACGCGCAACAGCTACATCGTCGTCAACGCGAGCGCGCCGAGTGCGGCGTTCTCGGGTTCGCCGACGGCCGGCTCCGCGCCGCTCGCGGTCGCGTTCAGCGACCTGTCGACGGGCGAGGTCACGGGCTGGAGTTGGGACTTCGGCGACGGCGCGAACTCGTCGGCGCAGAGCCCCAACCACGTCTACTCCCAGCCCGGCTCCTACACGGTCTCGATGACCGCGTCGGGTCCCGGCGGGTCAGATTCGATGACGGAGACGAACTACATCGTCGTCGCCGAGCCGGCACCAGTGGCGGACTTCATCGGAAGCCCGACGAACGGCGCGGCGCCGCTCTCGGTGTCCTTCAACGATTCGTCGATCGGACAGGTCACGAGCTGGGCCTGGGACTTCGGTGACGGCCAGGCGTCGACCCTGGAGAACCCGACCCACACGTACGTGTCGGGCGGAACCTACACGGTCGCGATGACGATCATCGGTCCGGGCGGCACCGACACGCGTACCCGAACGGACTTCGTGACGGTCAGCGCTTCGCCGCCGTCGGCGGCGTTCGTCGGCTCGCCGACAGCGGGCAGCGCTCCGTTGGACGTCTCGTTCTTCGACCTGTCGGACGGCGAAGTCACGAGCTGGGCGTGGGACTTCGGCGACGGATCGACGTCGACGCTCGAGCATCCCAACCATGTCTACACCACGAGCGGGGCCTTCTCGGTCTCGCTGACGGTGACCGGTCCCGGGGGCTCGGACAGCGAGACGCGCAACGGCTACATCACGGCGGCTCCGGCGGCTCCCGAGGCCGAGTTCACGGCCTCGCAGACCTCCGGCAACGTCCCGTTGAACGTGAACTTCAGCGATCAGAGCACGGGCCAGATCTCGAGCTGGAGCTGGGACTTCGGCGACGGGGCGACCTCGTCGGCCCAGAGCCCCAGCCACAGCTACACGGCCGCGGGCTTCTACACCGTGGCCCTGACGGTTGTCGGTCCCAGCGGGGTCGACACCGAGACGAAGCTCGACTACATCACCGTGACCGACGGCGGACCGCTGGCCAACTTCAGCGGCTCTCCGACGGGTGGCTTGGTCCCGCTCAACGTCGCTTTCATCGACAACTCCGCGGGCAACGTGAACAGCTGGAGCTGGGACTTCGGCGACGGCGGCACGTCGACGCAGCAGAACCCGAACCACACGTACGTGCTCGCGGGTGACTACTCGGTCTCGTTGACGGTCAGCGGCCCGCAGGGCAGCGACACGTTGACGCGCACCGACTACATCAACGCCACCACGACGCCGCCGGCCGCCGACTTCGACGGCTCGCCGACCTCGGGACAGGCGCCGCTCACGGTCACGTTCACCGATGAGTCGAGCGGGCAGATCTCGAACTGGATGTGGGACTTCGGGGACGGCTCGACGTCGACCCAGCAGAGTCCGGAGCACACCTACAACTCCAGCGGTGTGTACACGGTCGAGCTGACGGTGACGGGGCCGGGTGGGTCCGACACCTTTACGCGGCCGAACTACATCGAGGTGACGGCAGCGCCGCCGACCGCCAACTTCGTCGGATCGCCGACGACGGGCATGGCGCCGCTCACCGTCAACTTCTCCGATCTCTCGACCGGCGACGTGTCGACCAGGCTCTGGAGCTTCGGCGATGGAGGCACTTCGATGCTGCAAGATCCCAGTCACACCTACAACAGCAACGGCGAGTACACGGTCGCGCTGACGGTCACCGGACCGCTGGGTACCGATTCGTTGACGCGCACGGGGTACATCACGGTGAGCGACATCGGTGTTCCGGAGGCGGAGATCTTGCCCTTCCAGGAGGTCGAGAACCTCGACTTCGGCGCACAGGTCGACGTCGACGTCGACTGGATGGTCGTCGGAGCGACCGGTGGCGGGATGTCGGCCGAGGCCCCCTCGGGCTCGGCGGTCGTCTACGAGCGTGTCGGAACGCGTTGGCTCGAGCACTCGGTCCTGCAGCCGGGCGACCTGGCGAACAACGCGCGGTTCGGCTTCTCGGTCTCGACCGAGGGCAACAGGATCGCCATCGGTGCGCCGTTCGACACGAACGGCGGCTCGGCGTACGTGTACACCTTGATCGGTGGCCAATGGGTCCAGGAAGGGGCGAAGCTCACGGCGAGCGACGCCGTGAATGGCGACTTCTTCGGCGGTGCGGTGTCGATCAACGGCAACCGCGTCGCGGTCGGCGCGCCGCTGGACGACGACGGTGGGCCCGAATCGGGTTCGGTCTACGTCTTCGAGCGCAACGGCTCGAACTGGAACCAGGCTGTGAAGCTCGTGCCGAACACCCACTTCCAGAACGACAGGTTCGGAGGCGCGGTCTCGATCGACGGCAACAGCGTCATGGTCGGCACTCCGCTCGCGGACGGGATCGCGACGAACTCGGGCTTCGTGTTCTGGTTCACCGGCGCCGGCGCCAACTGGAACCAGATGGCGCGCATCGCTCCGGCGGACGGAATGGGCGGCGCCCAGTTCGGCTTCTCGGTCGAGCTCGATGACCAGCAGGTCATCATCGGTGCTCCGCGCGACCCGCAGCCCGGGACGAACGGTGGTGCGGCGTACGTGTTCACGCGCAACGGCGGACCCTGGTCCCAGCAGGCCAAGCTGCTCTCGTCCGACGGTGAGGACGAAGATCAGTTCGGCATCGACGTGTCCCTGCGCGGCGACTACGCCGCGGTGGGTGCCCTCGAGGACACAGGCGCCAACAACCGTGGCGCTGCGTACACCTTCGAGCGCGTCGGTTCGAACTGGAGCGAGCTCCAGAAGCTGCAGGACTCGGGCGGCGTCGAGAACGACCAGTTTGGTGCGGCGATCTCTCTGTCCTCGCCGAACGGTCCGGATCTCGCGGTCGCGTCGCGCAACAGCGACGTGCTCGCCACCGAAGCCGGTCTCGTGACGATGTACCGCTTCAACGGAAGCCAGTACGTCTTCGACGAGCAGGTGCTGCCGCTGGGCTTCGCGACAGGCGATACCTTCGCGACCAGCGTTGCGGTCGACGGGGATACTGCGGCGATCGGCGCGCCCGCGGATGACGGGACCGGCTCGGTCTCGATCTTCCGCGAGAACGCCGGCAGCTGGGACCTCGAAGCCAAGATCGTTCCTGGCCAGGGCGGCGCGTTCGGCACGTCGGTGGCGCTGAGTGGCGATCGCTTGATCGTGGGCGACCCGCTCGCGGACGGCGCGGCGTCGGGATCCGGCATCGCCTACGTCTACGACCGTTCCGGTTCGATCTGGTCCGAGACGGAGACGTTGACCGGCGTCGGCGGGATGAACGGTGACCTGTTCGGTTCCGCGGTCGACGTCGATGGCGACATCGCCGTCGTCGGGGCCGAGATGGCGAACGGCAACCAGGCCGGTTCGGGAGCGCTCTACGCGTTCTTCTTCGACGGCGGTGCCTGGAACGAAGAGTCGCGGCTCGACGCCAGCAACGGCGTGTCGTCGTCGCGCTTCGGTGCCAGCGTCGCGGTCGAGGCCGACGTCGTGATCGGCGGTGCTCCCGATCAGGGGGCCGGAGGTTCGGCGTACGTCTATCGTCGCAACGGCGGCGCGTGGCCCCAGGAGGCACGCCTCGGCAGTGCGTCGCAGACGGCCGGCGGGATGTTCGGCTCCTCGGTCGACGTCCTCGGCACGACGATCGTCGTCGGCGCGAGCCACGAGACCGGCGCGGTCTCGGACTCGGGTGCGACGTACGTGTTCGTGTTCAACGGCACGCTCTGGCTCGAGCAGCAGAAGATCTCGGCGCCTGGTGGCGCGGCTGGCGATCTGTACGGCGCCTCGGTGTCGCTGTTCGACAACCTGGCGGTGATCGGAGCCCCCGGCAGCAACGTCGGTCCGATCGAGTCGGGGTCGGCATGGACGCACCGCAGGATCGGAACGACCTGGTCCGCCTCGGGTCAGTTCGCTCCGGACGACGGTGTGGACGGCGACCTGTTCGGCGTCGTGTCGACCGACGGCAGCCGCATCCTGATCGGCTCCCCGGAGCACGATCACGTCGGCGACGGCGCGGGCTCGGCCTACGTCTTCCCCGTCGACACGACGATCGGGATGAACTACTGCGGTCCGGCGGCGCTCAACTCCGCCGGCCTCAGCGCCAAGATCCTCGCCCTCGGCAGCGCCCGGGTTGCGGACAACAACTTCAGCATTCGTGCGATCGATATGCCGCCGAACCAGTTCGGCTACATCATCACCGGGATGAACCAGGGCATGGCGATGCCGCCGGGCTCGGACGGCTTCATCTGCATGGTCGGCAACATTGGTCGCTTCGACCACCAGATCGGAAACTCGGGAGCCGAGGGCTCGTTCACCGAGCAACTCGACCTGACGTTGTTCCCGATCAACCCGCCGACCCCGGTCTTCGTGGGGGACACCTACAACTTCCAGGTGTGGTTCCGCGACGTGGGCAACCGCAGCAACTTCACCGACGGCTTGACCGTGACCTTCGAGTGAAACAGCACGCTCTCCCCGCAAGCGGGAGAGCCCTCTGACCGACCGTCGGGCCCCTGGGACAGCCTCCCGGGGGCCCGGCTTGCTTTGGAGCAGACCCTTCCGAAATGGGCCACCCGTTTCGCAAACGCTTCCTAATATGCAGCGCTCGATTCTTCCATCTGACCTGCATTGCTGACCATGCAGCTCATTCGTGCTCTTCCCGAGAGCGGATCGAGCGCCGCTTGGATGTCCGCGATCGAGCACTCGGGTTCGGCCTCGTCGAGCGCCTTGCGAAGACGCGGCGTGCCTGGGCGCCGAGCGGCCGGCTGCGCGTGGGTGGAGTCTCCTGGGCGCACGCGACGGTGACGATCGACGACAGCACGAGGGCGGTTGCAATGCGGAGCATGGGCGTCATCGTCGCCGAAGCACCGGCGAATCGTCGAGCGCGCTGCCGGATTCACGGGTGCGAGATGTGCGCCAGGTCAGCCAGCTCGAACACCGAGTAGCCCCGGAAGCTCACACCGAGCTCCGCGTCGAGCGCGGCGATGATCCCGTTCGCGAGGAGCGCGTTCGACACCGCCGACAGGTGCAGGTCGTCGGCGAAGATGCGGTCGTAGTCGCCGTGGGCGGGGGGGCCGACGAGCGGGTGGCCGAACAGGTTGGGGGGCGTCGTGACCAGGCGGCGCGCATGGAACGCGGCGTCGAAGACAACGACTCCCTGGGCGAGCGCCGCTTCCCGCAGCGCGCGGTTCGCGCGTGAGAGGTGGGCCCTGATGCTGCGGCGTTCGAGGTTGTCGAACTCTCCGTCGTGGCTCGGGGCCGCGGTGAAGTCGGGAATCAACCACAGGATGCGCTCGGCACCGGCGGTGTCCGCCAGCTGCAGGGCCTCCAGGATGTCGTCGACGACGTCGTCGACCAGCCCGTCGGCCCCGCCGTGCGTGCCCGGCGAGTGGGCCGCGAGCAGATCGCGGTTGTTGCGAAAGTCGTTTCCGCCGGCCTGGACGTTCACGAGCGTCGCCCGGCCGCCGTCCCTTCTCGAACATGGCCTCGAGGGGATCGTCGCCGTACATGTCCTGCGGCAGCCCGCTCAGTAGCCCGAGCAGGTCGTTGTGGGTCATGGAGTCGCCGAACGCAACGACCTGTTCGAGGTCGACCTGCGCCTTTGCGGGAGCGGCGAGGAGAAGAGCGAGCGCGAGTGTTGTGAGTCGAATCAAGTCGTCACGAAAAGGTTACTTGCACGGCGTCCGTAAAGTTGTTGGTGTTGCCGATGTCCCGGTACCAGCACTGGTAGTACCACGATGCGCCGGGCAGGACCGGCATTGTCGGATTGACGGGCATCGAGTCGAGATCGAGCGCGATCGAGCCCGTTGGGCCCTGGATGACGAGGGCCGGCTGTGAGAACCGGCCGAGGTTGCCGCTGAGGCAAATGATGCCGCTCGATCCCGGTGGCTGGAACATGCCCGGCGTCTGGCTCGTCAGGAAGTAGCCGAACTGACCAGGGGGCAGATCGCTGGCGATCAGCGAGAGGTCTTCGTGGGCGACGACCGCGCTGCCGGCCGCGGCGATCCGCCCGGGCTGACCCGTCGAGTTCGGCAGGGCGGGGCAGTAGCTCGCGAAGGGGTAAGCGACCTCGAGCACGTTGTCGAGCTGAGTGCCGTCGGGGGCACTGCCCGGACGTTCGTCGAGGAGCGCCTTGATCGTCTGGCCCAGTTGGATGACCAGGCTCTGGAAGGTGTCGAACGTTTCGCACTCGCACACGCAAGGCACCGGCGCCCCCGGATCGAACCCGCAAATGCCATTGTCGATCGTCGACATCGGCGTGCCTTCGTACTTGTTCCAGGGACTGCACGAGCCGCCGCAGGGAAGCGCGACCGGACAGCCCGTCGGATCGGGGGGAGTCGGGACGCCCTGCGGCGCGGTGAACGGCACCTCGATCGGCGCCGCGCTCTCGACGTCGTCGAGGAACAGGCGCAGGTCGGTGCCGAGATCGTAGCCAGGGACGAGGTCGTAGCCGGTCACAGCCCATGTGACCTGCACGTCGACCAGGCCCGGTGTGGAACCTGGTAGGAAGCGCAGCCGCGCGACGCGGCGGTTGCCCCAGCTCTGCGCCAGGGCAGCCGGACTCGTGGAAACGAACGCGAGAGCGGCGACTACGGTCAGAAGGACGATTCGTGCCGATCGAGAGGGGACCGAACGCATTGCCATCTCCTTGTTCAAGAGCCGAGTCTCCAGGGTACCTCGGATGCAGCGCGCCGCGTAGCTACTCGTCGTCCGCCTTTTCGGATCGACGCGGCTGGAACGGCCAGTCGACGACGCCGACGCGGTCGGCCCAGGCGCGCCACTGGGAGGTCAGCTCGCGCAGCTTCTCCGGCTCCTGTTGCGACAAATCGTGGAGCTCGGTGCGGTCGGCGCTCATGTCGAACAGCTCCCAGCGCGTCGGTTGATCCTTCCTGTAGCTGGAGACGATCTTCCAGCGACCGTCGCGCAGTGCGAGGTTGCCGTGGTGCTCGAAGCCGAGCGGGGCGGAGCGCTCGAGGGCCGCGCCGGCGAGTGCCGGCAGGAGGCTGATGCCTTCCACCGGAAGGATCGGCGCCCCTGCGTGCTCCTTCGGATACGTAGCGTCCGCGGCCGCGAGGAACGTCGGCATGACGTCGATCAGGTGGGCGGGATCGCGGACGATGGAGCCGGCGCGCTCGGACGTGATGCCATCGGGCCAGTGGACGACGAACGGCGTCGCGACGCCGCCTTCGTAGCCGTCGTGCTTGAACCCGCGGAACGGGGTGTTCGAGACGTTCGCCCAGCCGGCGCCGTAGGCGATGAACGTGTCCTCGGCGCCTGGCATGACGTCGGGGCCGGTGCGGACGAAGCGACCGTCGCGCGTCTGCATCGGCGGCCAGATCTTGTCCTGTAGGCCGTCGCGCCCGAGTGGCTCGAAGTCGAACTCCTCGGCGCGGTGGGCGTTCGAGGCGCGCCCGAAGCCCTCGGCGCAGCCGCCGTTGTCCTGCAGGTAAACGATCAGAGTGTCATCGAGGATCTCTTGGCGCTCGAGCTCGGCCACGAGGCGCCCGATGCCCTGGTCCATGCGGTCGACCATCGCGGCGTAGACCTCCATGCAGCGGATCTCCCACTGCTTGTGCCGCACCTTCTCCCAGTCGCGGCCCGGCGCCATCTTCCAGCGCTCGTCGATCACGCCTAGCTCGACGGCCCGTGCGTGGCGCGCCGCGCGGATCGGCCCGTAGCCGCCGTCGTACGTCCCCGCGTACTTGGCGATGTCGCCCGGGTGAGCCTGCATCGGCCAGTGCGCGCTCGTGTACGACACGTACAGGAAGAACGGAGTGTCCTCGTGCTCCTGCCCGTGGTCGACGAGGAAGCTCAGCGCGTTGTCGGTGATCGCGTCCGTGTAGTAGAACGAGCCGACGTCGTACGCCGCGTCGTTCTCGGGCGTCACGAACGTGTTGCCGCGGCACAGGGTCGCCGGATCGTAGAAGCTGCCGGCACCGATGATCGTGCCGTAGAAGCGGTCGAATCCGCGCTGCAGGGGCCAGTTGCCGTTGTCCGAGCGCGGTCCGACGTGTCGCGTCACGTGCCACTTGCCGCTGAGGTAGCTCTTGTATCCCGCCGGTCGCAGCGCTTCCGCGAGGGTGACGCAGCGACGGTTCAGATCGCCGCGGTAGGCGTCGTAGCCGCGATCGCCCGTCATCAAGCCGATGCCCGCTTGATGGGCGTACAGCCCCGTCATGAGCGATGCGCGCGTCGGGCAGCAGCGTGCTCCGTTGTAGAACTGGGTGAAGCGCACGCCGCCGCGCGCGAGCCGGTCGAGGGACGGGGTCTGGATCTCGCCCCCGTAGCAGCCGACGTCGGTGTAGCCCATGTCGTCGGCGAGGATCAGGACGATGTTCGGGCGCTTGTCGTTCGCGGCGGCGAGGCTCGTGAGCAGGACGAGGAGGGTGGGCGCGAGCTTCATCCGGTAGATCCCGTGGTGTGGTCAGATCCTGTAGATGTACGGCGAGTCGGGCGTGCGGCTGACCATCCACGCAACCAGGACCAGGCCACCGAAGACGAGGACGGGCACGATCCAGACGAGCGGGCGCTCGCGCAGGAAGCGGAGGAGGGCTTTCATCTGGGTTCACCGTAGCGCTTCGCGCAGCGCGCCGTCGGGAAAGCCCTGAACGTTCGAGCCACCGATCATCAGCATGCGCTCGGCGTGCGGCGACATCAGGACCTCGGGACCGTCCTCGCGGTAGCGGGTGAAGAAGCACCCGGGGTAGCGCTCGTCCGGCACGAAGTCGGGGACGTCCGGATCGAAGCCGCGCGAGAGGTGCGTCGCCTTCGACTCGCCGCGCGTCGCGAGCACGAGCTCCGCGACCAAGAGGAGCGCGGCGCTCACGACCAGGCCGAAGAGGGCGTCGCGGAGGGGATTCTTGGCACGCGGCTGCATCGGCTCGGATGAGAGTCTTTTTGGGCCCGGAAAACGAGGTCGGAGTGGTGTCGCGCGGTGTCGAATCGAGACCCATCCCTGCCCGGAGCGTTCACGGCTCGTTCACATGGGCTGGTCGCCGGGCCTCTACGCAGATTCCCTCAGGCGAAGGGCGTAGGAAGAACGGAATCTTCCAGGACGCATTTTGGCGGAGTCGGAACGGGTGTTCCGACAACGTCCCGTCATCGCCGCTACGATGGGGGGGCTCAAGGCCCCCAAACCCCCAGCACCCAATGCGACACGACACGGCTCTCCTTCATTTCGCCATTACGGGTTTCTTGGCGCCTGCCGCTCTCGCGCAGGACGGCCTGACCCTGTACCAACCCAACACGGACACGACGACCTACCTGATCGATTCGACAGGCGCTGCGTTTCACAGCTGGCCGGGCACCGAACAGCCCGGGCTGTCCGTCTATCTCTTGCCGGGTGGCGACCTGATCCGCACACGCCATTCGGCGACCGGGCTTCCGGGCACCGGCGGCGGCTTCGAGCGCGTGACGTGGGACGGCACGGTCACCTGGCAGTTCGACTACGAGACGGCGACCGAGACTCCTCACCACGACGTCGCGGTGCTGCCCAACGGCAACGTCCTGATGATCATCTGGGAGGAGTACACCGCCGCGCAGGCGATCGCCCAGGGACGCAACCCGAACTTCGTGCAGAGCCTCCTGATCCCCGACAAGATCGTCGAGGTCCAGCAGACCGGGCCGACGACGGGCGACTTCGTCTGGGAGTGGCACGCCTGGGATCACCTCGTCCAGGACTACGACTCCCTGCTCCCGAACTTTGGCGTCATCGCCGATCACCCGGAGCTGATCGACCTCAACTACCCGCCCGGTCCGCCGCAGAACGGCGACTGGATGCACTCGAACTCGATCGACTACAACCCCGAGTTCGATCAGATCGTGCTGTCGGTGTCGTTCTGGAACGAGCTGTGGATCATCGACCACTCGACGACCACGCAGGAGGCGGCCGGCCACACCGGCGGCGACAGCGGCAAGGGCGGCGACTTGCTCTACCGTTGGGGCAACGGTGCAGCGTACGACCGTGCGGCCGACCTGGACCGCCAGTTGTTCTTCATGCACGACATCAACTGGATCCGGCCCGGCCGGCCCGGTGCGGGGAACCTGCTCCTGTTCAACAACGGCACCGCGCGCCCCGGCGTCGGCAACTTCTCGTCGGTGGACGAGGTCGTCACGCCGGTCGATGCGCAGGGCAACTACCCGTCCCTGGCACCGGGCGTGCCTTTCGGCCCCACGGCGGCCGCGTGGACGTACTGGGATCCGGTGCCCGATGCCTTCTACACGTCGATCATGGGCGGCACGGAGCGTCTGCCGAACGGCAACACCCTGATCATCGATTCGACCGAGGGACGCCTGTTCGAGGTCGACCAATCGGGCACGGTGACCTGGGACTACACGAACCCGCACGGCACGTCGACGAACTGGGTTTTCAAGGCCCGCTACGTCCCGGACTGCCGCACGCCCGAGCCCTACTGCGCGACGGTGCCCAACAGCGCCGGACCCGGCGTCACGATCAGCGCTACGGGCACGACGTCGCTCGCGGCGAACGATCTCGTCTTCCAGATGACCGGCGGCATCGCCAACAACTGGGGGCTGTTCTTCTACGGCGAGGGACAAGGGATGTTGCCCTCGGGCGACGGGACGATCTGCGTCGGCAGCAACTTCTTCCGCTTCCCGACGCTGCAGTCCAACGCCGCGGGAATGGGGAGCTACGCGGTCGACTTCGGCAACCTACCCTCGATTGGGTTCGAGCCGTTCGCGACGTGGAACTTCCAGTACTGGTACCGCGATCCGATCGGTGGCCCGGAGGGCTGGAACTTCTCGCACGCACTGGCCGTGACCTTCTGCCCCTGAGCTGGGCCTGAAACGACACGCTGCGCGCGGGACGCTCTCCGTCCCGCGCGCAGCGTTCTTTGGTGCTCCGAAGCGCTCCTGGAACGTCACTCCGACCGAGTCGGAGAACGTCCACGTCTGGTTCGGCTGTCCGCCGTACTCGTGCCCGGCGGCCGCCGAGTTGTAGCGGAAGGAAGGCGTGATGCAGAACACGCCGCAGCCGGTCTGGATGTAGCCGGCGGGCGTCGTCCCGGCGAAGAAGGTGCCGAACTGGTTCGGCGAGCCCTGGATCGCGCGCGCCAGGATCGGATCGCCCGCGAGGCCGGTGCCGAAGGTCGAGCTGGGGTTCGCGTGGAGCGACCAGATCTCGGCCGCGGTCAGGGAGCCGTCGTGCACCTGCAGATCGTCGATCAGGCCGTTGAACCACTCGTTCATCGTGGTGAGGTCGAGCACGCCGATCGCGTACGTCGATCCTCGAGCGTTGGCGGGCGATGTGCCGAGGACCTTTCCGATGGTCGCGCCGTCGAGGTAGAAGGGGGCGTCGCCGCGTTCATCGAAGACGACGGCAAAGTGGCGCCATCCACCCGGCGCCGGCCCGTCCGCGAGGAAGTAGTCGAGGATGTCGAGCGTCGTGAAGACGGAGCCGGCAGGCGTGATGCCCCAATCGCGACCGTTCTGCCCGATTCGTCCGCTCGGGCGCGCACGAAAGAACCGCGAGCTCAGTCGTACGTGACTTCGATCCAGGTCACGCTGAGGTGCGGATCGAGCTCGAGCGCGAGCTTCTCGAGGCGCTCGCCCTCGGCCTTGTCGCTCTTCTTCTTGGTCTTCGCCATCTCCCAGTAGTAGGTGGCGACGAGCGGATCGAGGTCGATCGCGCGCTCCCAGTTCTTGACCGCGTCGGTGGGGGACTTGCCGCGTACGAGGCGCGCGTAGCGGTGGAACGTCTGCGGGTTCTCCGAGCCGGCGTCGATCGCCTCCTCGAGCAGGCGCTTGGCCTGGATCCTGTATCCGTTCTGCAGCGCCTTGGCCGCCGCCTTGTCGAGCCCGGTCGTCGAGGTCGTCTCGAGACCCTCGACGAACGTGTGCCACTCGCGCTCCATCTCCAAGAGGCCCTCGTCGTCGAGCGAGAAGACATCCATGAAGTAGCGCAGCACCTCCGTGCCCTTGACCCACTTCAGGTTGAAGCCTTGCCGGGTGCGGTCGACGCCCTTCCCCTTGGCGAGACCGATGAAGAAGTCCTTGAAGAGCTTCGCGCGCTTGGGGTCTTCGTTCAGGAAGTGGACGAAGGACCAGCCCCACGTGTAGTCGGTGTAGGCGTCCTTCAGGATCATGTCGCGGATCGATAGCATCTTGCCGGTCTTCATGTCCGCGTGGACCTCGGCCAGCCGCCCGTCCTGCAACAGACCCGTCGCCATCTTCTTGGTCTTCGGGTCGTACTTCATCGCCCCGTAGTACTCGGCGATCGCCTCCCCGGGCCAGTGGGGCATGCGGAACTCCTCGTCGATGAGCTTCTGCATGTAGTGCGAGAGCTCGTGGTAGAGGACCATCTCCGTCAGCTCCGTATCGAGCCGGTCGTAGTACAGGTTCAGGTCGTAGCTCCCGAGGAACATGAAGTACGCGAGCGCCCCGCCCGACGCGCCGCTGGTGCGCTGGAACTCCCTGCGGCTCGCGTACAGGTTCATGCCCATCGGGTCCTTCTTCCGACTGCGCTTGACCTTCCAGTCCTTGCAGAGCTTGTTGTAGTACGCCTCGCAGCGCAGCTTGAAGTACTCGCCGACGTCCTTCGGCACCGTGTAGTGCCACTGGAAGTTCTTCGACTTCTCCTCGTAGCGGTTGCCCCACTCCGAGTGCGCGATCGCCTCTTCGATCTCGGCGCGCTTCTCAGCAACCGCACGCTGGATCTTCTTCTTCCAGGCCGACTCCTTGAGCCACTTGCCCTCGAAGGGGTAGAGCCCCTCGGCGAACTTGGCCTTCTCCTCGTCGGTCTGCGGCGCGTACGCGAAGTCGTCGCTGGCAAACGTTTCGATCAAGTCGTTGCGCACCCGCACGACGCCGTTCTCGTATTGAATCTCTACGTAGCCCTCGACGCGCTTCATCTCTCGACCGTCGACGAATCGACCGTCCTTGAGCAGCAGAATGTCGGCGGCGGCGCTGTTCGCGCAAACGGCGGTTCCCACCGCCACGAGCACGGTTCGCAGGAAGCTCCTCACGGCAATTTCTCCTCGCAGTTGACCGGTGGCGTTCGTGTGCCCGTCAGGAAATCCAGTCGAAGTAGCCCTTCTCGAACGCGTCCCAGTCCTTGTCGGACCAGTCGCGGAAGGTGCGGAAGAAGACGTCGTCCATCAGCTCCTTCTCCTTCTTCCGCCAGCGTTCGGCGCGAGCCTTGGCCTGCTCGGCTTCTTCTTCCTCGGTCTCGGCGTTGTTGTTGGCCTTGAAGTTCTCGTTGTCCTTCTTCTTGGCCTCGTCGACGGCGGCCTTGAGGTTGACCATGTAGGTCTCCAGGAGGCCCTTCGAGAACTTCGAGCGATTCGCTTCCTTCGACATCAGGTAGCGCACGAGCATCGACGCCTGGGCGCTGCGGTTCCAGTAGCCCTGGAAGCCGCCAGTACTGTTGCGGAACTCGGAGCGCGTCGCCTTGATCAGCTCGCGCGGACTTGCCGCCTTGCCCTGCGCGATCGCGAGGCGCGCTTCGTCGCGGTCCCAGTCGTCGACGCGGAAGTTGAGCTTGTTGCCCTTCGCCCGCGCGCCGGCGACGTAGTCGTACAGGCCGGTCGAGAGCCACTGCGGGATAGCGAATGCCAGATCGCGGTCGCGCTCCTGCATCCAGTGCCCGAAGAGCCGCCGGTTGACCCAACCGACCTCGAAGCCGATGAAGCCCTCGTCGTCCTTGTGCGTCAGGATCTCGCCGCCGGCCGAGAACCACCACGACGACCCACTGCGCGCGCCGCGGCCGAACGAGTTCTCTTCCTCGCGGTCGTTGCAGACGCGAATGATCGGCGCGCGGACGAACTCGCCCTTGCCGATGTAGCCGAACGTCTTCTCCATCCACTTCATGAACACGGCGGTGTGCGCGCCGAGGCGCTTGGCCCACTTCTCTTGATCGTGGTGCAGGAGCAGGACGTCGCCGCTGCGTTCGTGGCCCCAGTCCCCGGGCAGCGCCTCGATCGCGCGGCGCTGCAGGAGCTCTTGGGACTCCATGCGCTTCGTGCGGCGTTCCTTGGGCGTGCCCTCGGTCATCTCCGTGATGGTGATGAAGTCGTGGGTCTTGCCGCTGGTCGGAAGCTTGCCCTCGCGGTCGATCAGCTTGAACGACTTGTAGGAGCGCTCGATGATCCTCGAGAGCTTCTTGTGTTCGTCCTCGAGGATCTCGGTCTGCATCGCGTAGTCGATCTCATCGGTGTGGTAGATCCACGTGATGATGCGCTTGGGCCCACTACGGGAGAGCTTCTCGACCTTGATCTGGTACTTGGTGACCTCGAGCTTGCCGACCTTGGCCGTCTTCTTGTCGTCGATGAACCAACCGCCGCCGGTGTACGTGCGCTCGAGGAAGTCCTCGTAGTTTTTGTAGGGGTTGTAGATGATGCGCGTCGTCTTCTTGACGCCGTCCGAATCCTCTTCCTCGAGCTCCTCCTGGCGCTTCTTCATGTTCTCATCGATGAAACCGATGACCATGAGCTCAGGGGTGTGCTCCATCGTCCAGAGCGTGTCCTTGTCGGTGTGGAAGTACGTCTTGTCGGACATGTACTTCCCGGCGAGCCAGGCCTCGTCGGTCTTGAGCGCGACGTTGCTCCACTTCCTGGGAGCCTTGAACTTGAAGCCGAAGCGTTTGTTCTCGTAGAAGCCGCCGACCTCTTGGGGCAGGGGGCTCGCGGCAGGCGCCGGGCACGAAGCTGCGGCGTGCACGGCCGTGAGGCCGGGCATGGAGACGATGGCGTATGCGAGGGTGGCGAGGGCCATCCGCATGGCGATCTCCTCTGTGGGGTTGTCGGTAGGCTTGGCGAGTCGGGCACGCCGGGCCGCGGCACGGGAGCGCGTTGGCTGGGCGTTCATGCTACCCCCCAGGGCAACGGATTGCTGAATGTCACGCACGGGGGGCGTCGGGTCGACGAATGACCTGACTAGTCCTTAACGACACCGAACCCGATTCCTTCGTTCGAGTTGTATTGCAAATCCGCATTTCTCAGGCACTTGCGCCCGACAGGTGCGCAGGGGGGCCCGCCCCGGCAGCCCGTGTTTGAAGCGTCCCCCGCACCTGCGTAGGCTGTCCGTCGTCCGGTACCGGGCCCCGCAAGCCGGCGCTGGCAGCTCGATTCCCAATGGCAAGACGTAGGCAGAACATGCTGGAGGCCTTCAAGGTCTCCGCCGACAAGGCCCGCGCCGAGCGCGCGGCCCGAGCGGAAGGGGAGTCGGAGGCCCCGCCGACGCCCCCGCCGGCCGATCCGGACCAGCGCCCGGTGCAGAGCCGACGCCCGAAGCCGCTCGAGACCGGGGCCTCCTCAGGACTTTCCCTACCGATCGGAGCCGGGGCCTTCCTGGTTCTGCAGGCCCTGCTCCTGTTCGTCGTCTTCTTCATGGGGCGCCTCTCGGTGCAGTCGACCGTCGAGGCAGGCGAGGGTGATGGGGAGCGGGGCGGCGGCGCCGTCGACCTCGACCCGCGCCGATCGTCGGACGCCTCGCTAGAGCCGCGCTCGACGCGCCGCAACGGGCACGAGGATTCGGTGGGCGGCGAGCCCGGTCCGAGCGGGACGCAGCCGGATCCCTCGGCCCCGAATCCGGCGGACGCCGCCTTCCTGGCTCCGCAGAACAAGTTCACCGTCCTCGTGTGTACATACGACGACACCGAGTACGGCCGCGATCGCGCCTGGGAGACCTTCCAGCACCTCGGGTCGCTCGGGTTCGCCGCGGTCACGCCGCGCCGGCAGGGGGGGCGGCTGTTCCTGTTCGTCGGGGCGTCCGACTCGTACCAGAAGCTCGCGGAGCTCGAGAAGGAGCTCAAGAGCGCCTCCGGCCCCAGCGGCCAGCGCCAGCCGTTCCGCGACGCCTACCGCGTCAACATCGACGACTATTTGTAGCCGGGCTGCCGCGGCCCCGCTGGTGCGGGCGACGGCCCCTTGTAGACGGGCTCCGGGCCGCTACACTGTTCGGTCGCAAATCGGCCCCCCAGCCGTTCCACCGCCCCGCGAGACCGTCCAGCGAGCCATGTCCATCCATCCCAGCCTTCGCGGCGTCGACACCCTCACCGGTGATCGCAGTGTCTTCACCCGCATCGAGCGTCTCCAGAAGCTCATGAAGGAAGGCAAGATCGACGCGGACGCCTCCCCGTTCGGCCTCCCCAAGGTGCGCACCATCTTCAAGGTGAAGTCCACCAAGAAGAAGGCCGACGACGAGGCCGCGGAAGGCGAGGAGGGCGAGGAAGCCAAGGCCGAAGGCGACGAGAGCTAGTCGAAGCTCTCGCCTTTGGATTGCGCCCCACTCCATGCGGGCGCGCCGGATCTCGAGTGAGCATCCGTGGGGTCTCCCCGTGCCGGGGAGTGCCGCGGCTCGCCGCCAACCGTCATGACCATCGCCACTTCGTTCACCGCCGCCCCGGTGATGGAGGTGTTCGCGTCGATTCAGGGCGAGGGTGCCTACCTGGGTGAACCCCAGGTCTTCCTGCGCCTGCGTGGCTGTCCGTTGCGCTGCACCTGGTGCGACACGCCCGCTTCGTGGGAGCTCCCCGCCGAACCGACCGCGCGCCTCGTTACGGCCGAGGGACCAGCGCGCCGGGACAGCTGGGCCACGCCGTTCCAGGCGGCGTGCTGGCTGCGCGAGTGCGAACCGGGGGTCGAGCGGACGATCAGCGTCACCGGTGGCGAGCCCCTCGCGTGGCCGGGTTTCCTCCTGGCCCTGCGCGGCATGGTGGGGGAGAGACGCATGCACCTGGAGACCGGCGGTGCGCACCCAGAGACGCTCGCCAAAGTGCTCGGTGCGTTCGACCACGTCAGCCTCGACCTCAAGCTCCCCGAGGATCTCGATCCCTCGGTCGAGCTCGAAGCGCGCGGGTTGCCCGAGGACGCGCGGCCCACGAGCGAGCGCGCGCCGACCGACGCCGATGGCTGGACGTACGCCCGTCGCCGTTTGCTCGCCCTGCTCGTCGAGCACGACGCGTGCGCCAAGATCGTCGTGCGCGGGGGCCGCGGCTTCCGCGACTACGATCCCTTGCTCGAGGACCTGGCGCGGCTCGCGCCGAGGATGCCGCTCTTCCTCCAGCCCGTCACTCCGATGCGCGGCGTTCCCGCGCCCGACCAGGATCTCCTGCTCGATCTCGTCGAGGCGGCGCGCGAGCTCGAGCTCGCCGTGCGCGTCACCCCCCAGGTCCACCGCTTGCTGCGGCTCCCTTGAACGCGATGTCCTCCACTCAACTCCAGCTGCCCCGCGTCGCGATCGTCGGACGCCCGAACGTCGGCAAGTCGACGCTACTCAACCGTATGTGTGGCAGTCGCATTGCGATCGTCGAGCCGACGGCCGGCGTGACGCGTGACCGGATCGCCGTGCCCGCTCGGCTCTCTACGCCGGATGGCAACCGCTGGGTCGAGGTGATCGACACGGGAGGGGTGGGGATCGTCGACCGCGACGATCTCGGTCCGCACGTCGAGGGGCAGGTGGATGCCGCGCTCGAGAGCGCCGACCTCGTCCTGTTCGTCGTCGACGTGCGCGACGGCGCGACGCCGCTCGACAAGGATGTCGCCAAGCTCCTGCGCGGCTCGAATCTGCCGGTGTTGCTCGTCGTCAACAAGACCGAGGGGCAGGCGCTGGAGTGGGACGTCGACGCGTTCCTCTCGCTCGGGATCGGCGAGGGGCCGTTCGCGATCAGCGCGCAGAACGGCGGCGGACTGTCCGTGCTCTACGAGCGCATCGCCGACCTCTTGCCCGGCGCGCCGTCCGAGCGCCCCGATTGCAACTCGGTCATGAAGATGGCCGTGATGGGGCGCCGCAACGCTGGCAAGTCGACGTTGATCAACGAGCTCGCGCGCGAGGAGCGCATGATCGTCTCCGAGGTGCCCGGCACGACGCGCGACTCGGTCGACGTCATCTTCGAGCGCGACGGCAAGACGTTCATCGCGATCGACACCGCCGGCGTGCGCAAGAAGAGCCGGCTGGCGGATGCGATCGAGTTCTTCGGCGAGGCGCGCAGCCGCAAGGCGATCCGGCGCGCGGACGTCGTCGTGCTTTTGTTCGACGTCACGCAGCGCATCTCGGCGATCGAGAAGTCGCTCGCGCGCTACGCGGTCGATCACCACAAGCCCGTTGTCCTGGCCGCCAACAAGTGGGACCTGGTCGACGACCTGACGCCGGACGACTTCCGCAAGTACATCGAGCAGGAGCTGCCAGGGCTCGTCTACGCACCGATCAGCTTCCTCTCCGCCAAGGAGGGCAGCAACGTCGACGAGACGGTCGCCCTCGCCGAGGAGCTCTTCGAGCAGGCCCACCAGCGCGTCTCGACTGGCGAGCTCAACCGCGTGCTCGAGAACGCGCTCGAGTCGCGCAGTCCTGGCTCGAGCGGCTACCGCGTGCGCCTGCGCTACGCGACCCAGGCCGAGGTCGCACCGCCGACGTTCGTCCTGTTCGTCAACGACAAGAAGTTGATCGGCAAGGACTATCTGCGCTACCTGAACAACCGCCTACGTGAGGAGCTGCCCTTCAAGGAGGTCCCGCTCCGCATCGTGCTCCGCGACCAGAACACCCTCAAGGAGGGAGAGGCCCCCTTATGATCATTCGGTACGCGATCTCCGTCCTCGCCAGCGCCTTCCTCGCGTGCGCCTGCTCGAGCCTCACTCCCATCGATCCCGAGTGGGTCGACGGCCAGGTTCAGACGCGGAGCGAGAAGGTGCTCTACGACGCGATCCTGATCTCGCTGCGCAAGGCCGACTATCCGGTCGGCATGGGCGCCGACTCGGGTGCGCGCAAGGTCGTGTCGGGCTGGTTGAACTCCGCCTCGCCCTTCAAGGGCAAGGGCTACCGCCAGAAGGCGACGGTGACCTACGAGCCGGTCGGAGCCGACCGCTTCCAGGTCAACGTGCGCGTCGAGCGAGAGATCAACGACAGCTTCCGCCCACTCGACCCCAGCATGGCCGACTTCAAGCCCGCGCCGGACGACACCGCCCACGCGCGCGTCGTGCTGCAGTTCATCGTCTCGAACGTGGGGGCGCCGCCGATGGAGATCGGCGACCCGAACCGGCCGCGCTAGCGACAAAAGGGTGTACGGTGGTCCGAAGCCCCGCGCGGACCTACGAAAGGAGACTTCCTATGCGTGCCCTTCCGCTACTCACTGCAATCGCACTCGTCAGCACCGTCGCTCAGGCGCAGGTCGCTTCGACGCCGCCGTTTGCCGGCGGCCACGTCGAGAGCTTCGAGCCACCGCTCGAGGCGACCGCCGTCGCGTGCACGAGCGTGCCGGCTTTCCAGAACACCGCGGAGCTCTGCACGCCGTTCGCGAGCAGCCTCTCCGTGGTCCCGAGCGGCCCCGTCGAGGGCGGGACGCTCTTCCCGCGGACCGGTGCGAACCTCTTGAGCGTCTTCGACGGCTTCGTGTCGGGGACCGCCGAGATCACCTTCGAGGTGCCCGCGCGCCGCTTCGGGGGCTGGTTCGCGGTGGAGTCGACACAGCAAGCGCTGTGGATCGAGCTCTTCGACACCGCCGACAACCTCCTGGGCTTCGAGCAGCTCGACGTCAGTGCCACGGGCGCGTGGCGTTGGAACGGCTGGGAGCTCACCGGCACACCCGCCGCGCGTGTGCGGTTCTCGCCCAACGTCAACGGCCTCTTCTTCTTCGAGGACCTGCAGCTCGATGCGGACGGCGCGCCGGGTCTGGTGTACTGCCGCGCCGACGCGAACTCCTCGGGCGCGAATGCGCGTATCTTCACGACCGGTACGGCGAGCGTCGCCGCGAACGACCTCGTTCTGCACGCGGCGTACGTCCCGCTCGCCGAGGCCGGGATCTACATCTACGGTCCGAACGCTGTGCAACAGCCCGTCGCCGTCGGCTTCCTGTGCGTCGGCGCGCCCGCGCGCCTTCCGATCGAGCTCGCCCAGGGGCACCGGTTGAGCCACGCGCTCGACCTTTCGGCTCCGCCGAGCCCGGCGTACCAGATCACTCCCGGCTCGACCTGGTTCTTCCAGGCGTGGTTCCGCGACACGGTCGCGGGGCCGCCGTCGTTCAATTGGAGCGACGGGCTCGCGGTGACGTTCGTGCCTTAGGGCGTTCTTGCTCGAGTCCGGAGGTCGAGGCCTCGTTCACGAAGCTCGACCTCCGAATCGGACGGGGCGGCGAGGAGTGCGGGGGCGGATTCGCCGTCCCTCTGGTTCTGGTGTGCGAGGCGAACTGCGGGGACGGCGCGGCGAGGAATGGGGGGCGGATTCGTTGTCTCTCCGGTTCTCGTGCGCGAGGCGAATTGTGGCACTGATCGTGGCCATCGTTCGGCGAGGCGCGCGATGCCCCACACCAGACTCCGCGCGCCCGTCCCGTTGCGTTGCCCGTCACCGTCAGCGTCGCCCGCTCGCCCTCCGGGCGGGCGACGGTGTCGGTGGCGGGCAACGCAACGGGACGGGCCCCGTAGTTCTTGCTCGGATCCGGAGGCCGAAGCCCCGTTCACGAAA
>JAAELL010000089.1 GCA_024226735.1 bacterium
CCAGCGCCCTGCGCCGGAACGAAAGCGGAGTCTGGCAGAGCTCGCGCAAATCCTGCACGGGCCGCTTGCCGCACTCGGCTCGCACTTCGTCCAGGTCGAGGTCGTGGCGGGCCGCGATGTTGACCCGTCCTTCGGTGCCCGACAGCACCGCCGTTACTGGGGAGTGGCTGTCGCCCGATGCGCGGGCGGTCCGCCCGTTGCTCGGGGAGCCGCTCGCACGACCGTTGCCGTCGTGCCGGCGCGGATGGCCGCCATTGGCATCGATCTTCTGTGGGCCGGCACCGTTCAGCTTGTGCGGGAGGCCGTTGCCGTTGCCGTTCCCCTTGGTCGGCGGCGGGGAGGAGCTCTGGTCGACGTCGTCGCCGAGCGCTCCGGCTCCGTCGTACAGGAAAACCTGCGGGTCGAACTTCAACCCGTGCTCGGCCAGCTGGCTCGTGACTTCGTCCGCAACCGTCTGGGCGCCCTGCCCATTCGTCTCCGGGAGGATCACCGCCATCTGGTTCTGATCGATGGGACCGGCGACGTCGCTGCGGCGTAGCTGTCCCTTGAGAATGCGGGCCAGGACCTCGTACCCGTTGTGCGTGGGCTTGTCCGTGTGGAACACGATCAACGAGAAGGAGCGTTCCGTTCGATCGGCGAGTGCGCGCTCGCGTTCGAAGGTCAGCTCGAACTCAGATCGACTCAGTCCAACTGATCGTCCAGGTACCGTCGACCTCAGGCAGGCAAGGGTCTTTCGAAACCCATTCCTCGGGCGAAACATACCATTCCCTTCTCCAACTCCATTCGACCGCCCGCGATCCGAATAGCTCGAACGTGGGCGAGACCTCTCCTCCACTTGGAGCCATCTCTGCCCGAGAGTGTAGCTGAAACGAAGGGAAAGTGGGCGGGCCGAAGGCGGTGAAGTCGGCCCACTTTGTGGTCACTCGAAGCGCACGAACGCGGCGTGCGCGATCGGCCCCAAATGCTAGTTGGTACAGCCCTGGGGGTAACCCCTAAAGCTAGCGCTTCAGAACGATCGGTTGAAGGACTTGTCGGAGATCACTCCGCTGGGAGCCTCCTCCGCCCCTCTTGCCGGGGTGTTCCCCTAGCTCGTACAGGGCGAACGTTCGTTCCCCATCCACGCCGCTCTCTTTTTGGCGGGGTTGCGGGCCCGGGTGCGTGGGGGATTGCAGTTCAACGGCTAACTGTCCCACCCCCAGAGAGCATCACGATGAAGCCCACTGCCCTGATCCTCCTCCTCGCCGCGCCCGCGTCGCTGCAAGCCCAGATCCCGGAGCGCCAGGACCGCTCGCCCCTCCCTCTGATGGATGACGTGCCGTCCGCGCCGCTTCCCGCGTTCGTTCCGCGGCACCACGAGCCCCGTCCGGACCTCGCGACGGGTCAGGTTCCCGCCCGGCGCCAACCGTCCGACGCTGTCATCCAGGAGTTGCCCTCCCTCGGCGGGGCTCCGATCGCGACCGGTCGGCTGCACGTGGACGAGCCCGGGGACGGCGCCGTGTGGGCGCGCGGCGACCGCTACAAGGCGCGCTTCCAGGACGGGTCGACGACCTACATTCCTTACCTGGGCCCCGACGCGCCCCGCAACTTTCCCGTGACGCTCGCGCTCCAGGAGGTCCGCGTCGGCGAGCATGCGCTCGAGCTCGCGGCCGCCTCGCCCGCGCGGCGCGAGGGCAACTCCGTCCGGTTCCAGCATCCGGGCCTCGACGAGGTGCTGCACCTCGCCCCCGAGGGCATCGAGCAGACCTTCGAGCTCACGCGCCTGCCCGAGCGGGCCGAGGTGGTCGTCCGCGTCGGCGTCGAGAGCGAGCTCGCCCGCTTCGCGCGCAACGGCGAGGCCGGCTTCGGCAACGCGCTGGGCGAGGTGCGGTTCAGCTCGGCCGTGGCGATCGACGCCCGCGGACAGCGGCTGGTCCTCGAGACCGACTGGGACGAGGACGGGTACGAGATCCGTGTGCCCGCGGGCTTCGTCGCCCGGGCGAGCCTGCCCCTGGTGATCGATCCGGTCGTGACGACGTTTGTCGTCGACGACATCTCGGCGCCGCTCGAGTTCCCCGACGTGGCCTACGACCGGGACTCCGACTCCTACCTGGTCGTCTACCGCGAGTGGTTCAGCGGCAACGACCGGGACACGTACGCGCGCCGGATCAGCGCGGACGGCACGCTGCTGGACGAGGGCTACATCGACTCGACCGACGACGACTGGGGGCCGCCCAAGGTCGCCTGCATCCCGAGCACGAACACGTTCCTCGCCGTCGCCGCCGAGGGCAGCACCGGCTCGCGCGTCATCAGCGGCCGCACGTGGAACGCGGTGAACGGCAACCAGGGCAACCAGTTCCAGATCAGCGGCCCCGAGGTCGGTGACAAGCTGCACCCCGACGTCGGCGGCGACGAGTTCACCGAGTTCCTCGTCGTCTGGGAGCGCCGCACCGGTGGACTCGGCGACATCCACGGGCGCCAGGTCACGAGCTCCGGCGGCCTGACGGGCCCCGGCACGAGGATCATCAGCAACCAGTCCGAGGACGAGAAGTGGCCCTCGGTCTCCAAGGACTCGGGTGGCCCGCCGTACGACAACAACTCCTGGCTCGTCGTCTGGGAGCGCGCGCTCGCTCTCAGCCACGAGGTCCTCGTGCGCGAGGTTCTGTGGGACGGCTCCTTCATCGGCGTCATCTCGATCCTCGACTCCGACGACGACCCGTTGACCCAGCCCCACGCCTCGCGGCCCCTGCCCGGTCCCGGCCAGCGCCGGTTCGTCATCGCGTACACGAAGGACTTCGGCTCCGACCGCGACGTTCTGCTCGCGACCCACGGTGGCGGCTCGTTCGCCTCGATGAACCTCTCCGTCACCGAGGGGGACTTCCTCGATGACGAGGTCACGCCCGACATCGACTGCAACGGACAGCAGTTCGTCGTCACCTACGCGCACGGCACCTACGGCGTCGACATGCGTCCGTACGCGGCAACGGTCGAGATGGTGTGGGACGACTTCTGTCTGAACGAAGGCCGCCGGCCGCTCACGAGCGCCAGCGGGACCCACGTCCTGCCGCAGATCACCGCAGCAGACGTGTTCGATACCGACGCCGACTACGTCATCGTCTGGTTCGACGAGCTCGGCGGCAGCGCCAACATCCACGGCGCACTCTACGACGACTATTCGAGCTGTCTGGGCTCGTCCCTGGGCTCGTGCGTCCCGACGCTCAACTCGGTTGGCCTGCGCGCTCAGCTCGTCGCCTCCGGCTCCGGCGACGCCGGGGACACTCTGTTCCTCTCGGCGACCCAGCTGCCGCCGGGGCAGTTCGGCTACCTGCTCGCGAGCCGCGGCGACGGGCCGCACATCATTCCGCCCGGGAGCCAGGGCGTGCTCTGCTTGTCCTTGCCGATCGCGCGCTACGCCGGAGCGATCGGTCACTCGGGCGGCCAAGGCCGTCTATTCGACAACGTCGACACGACCGCGATCCCGATGAGTCCGCCGGTCCCAATCGTCAGCGGCGAGCGCTGGTTCTTCCAGTACTGGTACCGCGACGGCACGTCGTCCAACTTCACGTGGACGTGGCTGCACGACTTCCAATAGGAACGAGCCGAGAGAAAACGCCTCGCTCCGTCCGGTGGTTCGTCCGCCGGGCGGAGTCCGCGCGTTCAGCGCGCCTCGACGTCATGCTCGATGCGCAGGACGTCCCCGGGGGCGTCGTTGCGCAGCACGGCCGCACTCTCCGTTCCGTCCTCGAACCGCAGATCGACGCGGCGTGAGTAGGTCCGGTCCTGGCGGTCCCCGGGGAGGACTCCCAGGTCGAACCCGTCGTGGCCGGCGACGAGGACGGTCCAGTGCACGTCGAGACTGTTGGAGGAGGAGTCGCTCGACTCCGTAACCCATACGTCGGGCGGGTCGAGCAGCTCGCGCTGGCAGACCCAGTGCGGAGCGTACGCCGGCCGTGGCCGCTCCCCGATGGGCTGCAGGAGCGCCTCGAGGCGTGTGACCCTCTTGCCCCCGCGCCGCACGACGAGCCGCACCGGCCGTGCGGTCGGCATCGACAGGGAAAGCGTGTGCTCGGTCGCTCCGCTGACGAAGAACGCCGGCGGATCCTCCGCGCCGGCGCGCTGCCCGAGGCAGACCGTGCGGTACACGCCGCCCGCGAGGCCTTCGAACGTCGCGCCGTCCCCGCCGACATGGAGCGTTGCGACCCCCTGGTCGCCGCGCGACCAGTAGGCGTTGGCGGGCGCATCGAGGCGCCACAACACGACCGGACTCGCCGCGGCGTCCCCGGTCGCAGCGTCGAGCAGCGTCAGCCGCAGGGACGCACTGCCCGTGTCGATCGGGTCGGGCGGACCAAAGCGGCCGATGAGCTCGGCGACCGGCGTGTCCGCCGGCAGCCCGATGCGCGCCAGGAAGATCTCCGGCGACTGGTCGCCCTCCTCGAGGATCTCCTCGTCGATCTCGTCGGGATCGGTCGGACCGGGCGCTGCCTGCTGTGTCTGCTCGGGCTCCGCCGCGAGGGGGGCGCGGTCGAGTGCCGGCGGGGCCTCGACGGACGTCGGCTCGATGCGGAGCTCTTGTTCGCGCGCTCGGAGCGGCGCGTCCAGGCTCGTCCGTTCGAGCCAGAGCGTCCCGAGGACGACCGCAAGGGCGACGAGCAAGAGCATCGACCAGCGCATGTCGTCTATTGGAACACGTCCGCGACCGGCGTCCAGGCGCGCGTTCCCAGGCGCCGGCACTCATCGCCACCCGCGAGCCGCCCGCGTTCGACGAGCTTGAGGAGCCCCGGCGTCGTGACGGCGACCGCCTCGCTGCCGGGCGTGCGGTACTCCCAGACGACCTCGGGTTGCGCGTCCATCGCGAACGGGTCGGCGGGCGGCGCCGGTTCCGCGTCGCTCGCGGCGTCGTGCTCCAGGAGCAAGCTGCGCATCTCGCGCAAAAGGCTCGCCTTCTCGTTCGCCGACATGTTCTTGCAGGCGTTCACCCGCCACAGGGCCGCTTGGTGGCGCGCGATGATCTTGCCGATCTCGTTCGACTGGGCGCGCTGGACGACGCGCTCGGAGGTGAGCTTGAGCTCCTCGAGCTCCGCCTGCAGCTGGCCCTCGGTGAGCGCCCGCGATGCCCGCTCGAACACGCGCGCGCTGAGCGCCGTCATGCGCGCGCGCTGGCGTTCGTCGACCGACTCCGCCAGTCGCGCGATCGCGACGCCCGTCTTGTGGCGCTCCATGCGGTAGTCGAGCTGTCCGGCGACATCATCGGCGAACCGGCGCGTCGGGTGCCGGAGCACGCGCACGATGAGGTAGCCGAGCGCCACCGCTACGGTCCCGGCGACCACGAAGCCCACGGTCGGGCCGGCTGCGGCGGCGACGTGTTTGGCGCTGAGGCGTGCCGTCTCCACGGCGAACACGACACCGAAGACGAGGACGACGGTGAGGAGCACCGAGCGCGCCGACACGTCAATCCTTGAGGTCGTACTGCCCCGCGATCGTGTCGGCCTCGATACGCTCGATCGTGCTCGCGAGGTTCTCGCGGATCTTCTTGATCAACGTCTCGCGCACTTCGTCCGAGAGCGAGCCGCCCTCGATCTCGCGCACCTTGGCGTCGAACAGCTCGTACGCCTCCTGGAAGGCGTCCCAGCGGCTGGCCATGCGCTGGTTCTCCAAGAGACGGAGCTTGGCCTGCGCGTACGTCTTCATCGCCGCCACCGTCTCGGCGGACCTCGCGTTCCAGTATGTCTCGCTCTCGCGTGATCGGGACTCTGCCTGATGGCGCAGGCGGTCGAGGTGGTTGTCGAGCACGATCGTGACGGCCTCGAGCTCCTTTTTGGAGCGCAAGCGCGCAACGAGGAACTGATCGAGGAAGCCGACGGGCTCGGTCGGCACGGGCCGGCTGAGATCCGGTTCGACGGGGCGGACCTCTAGCTCTTCCGATTTCGGTTCTTCGTCGGCGCTCATCGTTCTCGTCCAGGGCTCGCGGAGGGGCCTACGATCATATACTGCAAGCGTGAAGGTCACCGTCGCCGCGTACAAGCTGCTCTTGGAAATCGCGCAGGCCCACGAGGGCCTGGAGCGTGAGGAGATCAAGCTGCTCAAGCGTTACAGGCGGGCGCTCGGCATCCCGAAGGACGAGCTCCTGCGCGAGACGGTCACGCCCCTGACCGAGCGCATGATCGAAGGCTCGGTGCGCGAGCGCGAGGAAGCGCTGCTGGCGATGGCGCGCGTCGCGCTCGCGGACGGGCGGCTCTCGCCGGTCGAGCGCGAGCGCATCGTCGAGGTCGCCGAGCGGCTCGGCGTCGGGCGCATGCAGGTCGCGCACCTGCTGCACCAGGCCGAGGAGGAGCTCGAGCAGCAGGGCGCCGCCCGCTCGCGCGAACCGCGCAAGTTCTGGTTCGGCATCGGAGCGGTTCTCGTAGCGGGACTCGCCATCCTCGCCCTGATGCGCCCCAGAAACGAGGCGGACCTGCGTCGCTTCGCCGCCGTCCACGACCGTGCGCTCGTGCTGGTCCGCGTCGAGTACGAGATGGTCAAGGGCACGGACACGCGCAGCCTCGAGGGGACGGGGAGCGGCTTCTTCGTCGACGCGGAGGGGCGATTGGTCACCTGCAAGCATGTCGTGCAGCCGTGGAAGTTCCTCGCCGAGCCCGTCCGCCTCGCCGCGACCGGCTTTCGCCTCGACCCGGACTCCGTTCGCTGGACCGCTTGGCGCGTCGGGGCACGCGTGCGCGGACCACGGGGAGGACTCGCGTTCGGCGAGGCCTACGACAGCCGCGCGAAGACGCTCGAGCTCGTCGCGACGGCGGAGGATTCCTGGGTCATGAGCACCCGCACCTTGCCGACCGGCGCGAAGTTCAAGGGGCGTTACCACGCGCTCGACAACAACGACCTCGCCGTCTTGCGCGCACAGGTCGGCGAGCCGGTACCGTTCATTCCGATGGCGGAGAGCGCGTCGCACTGCGCGCCGCTCGACCCGCTGGTCGTGCTCGGCTTTCCGCGCGGGCTCGACTTGATCGAGGGCACGGCGGCCGTCTCGTCACCGTCGGTCGGCTTCGTGCGCAAGACCGAGGAGACGATCCTGATCTCCACCCCGATCTTTCCCGGCAACAGCGGCGGCCCCGCGCTCGGAGCCGCCGGCGAAGTCGTCGGCGTCGCAGCTCGCCGGGCGATGGGCGAGGAGGAGCTCGGCCGCTGCATCCGCGTCAGCCACGTGCGCGCGTTGCTGGGCGGCTGAGGGAGGTCACTGCCCGGGGCCGCCGACGGTCTTGTCGTAGTCGACGCCTTCCGGGACGGGCACGGCCACCGGAACGGTCACGGCTTCGCCTTCCGTGCGCGTCATCGAGTCGACAGCGACGAATGCGGTGTAGGCGGACATCAGGCCGTACTCG
This sequence comes from bacterium, assembly GCA_024226735.1. GTDB lineage: Bacteria > Planctomycetota > UBA1135 > UBA1135 > JAAELL01. Next base: position 7,350 of record JAAELL010000089.1, read on the forward strand.
AGGGCGACGTCCTTGATCTGACCTTGGAGCGCCGACGCATCGCCGTCCACCGACCGCGCGCGGGACGTGAGGTCGGCGATCTTCGTGCGCGCCCAGACCTTGGGCAATGCGCCCGACGCCGTGGGGCCCTCGCTCGTGCTCGCTAGCGGGTGGACCGTGCGTGCGGCTCCGGCGACCAGGCCGTGCACCGCCGGTGTGGCGCCGGGCCGCGAGCGCTTCGGATCGAAGCGACCGACGACCGTGACCGGACGTCCGAAGAACACGTCGGGGATCGCGCTCGGAAAGACCTCGCCGACCGCCAGCCCGTCCCAGTCGATCTCGACGCTGGTCAGCGCCGGGTGCGCGATGCGCCCAAAGAAGCGGTCGAGCGCTTCGGTGGGATCGTCGTTCGGGCCGAAGTAGGCCGCGACGCCGCGCCCCTCACGGGCCATCGCTTCCAGAAGGAAGCGGTTCGGCGACGAGCCGACCCCGAAGCTGAAGATGCGCGCCTCGCCGACGTGGCGCTTCACCTTGCGCAGGATCTCCTCCTCGTTGCCGATGAAGCCGTCGGTCATGAACGTGACGATGCGCTGCCGGCCTCCGTTTTCGCTCGCCGCGAGCGCGGCCTCGACGCCGTGGATCATCATCGTGCCGCCATCCGCTTGCAGCGCGTCGATGTAGCGCCGTGCGCGGCCGAGGTTCTCCGCGCTCGCGAGGAGCGGCGTTTCGGCCATCTGGGCGCGCTCGTTCGAGAACCGGATGACCTGGAACGTGTCGTCGGGATCGAGCGACTGCAGCGCGTGGCGCAGTGCGCGCTGGCACAAGGCCAGCGGCTCGCCGCTCATGCTGCCCGACCCGTCGACAACGAACACGAGCTCGAGCGGCTCGCGCCGCAGGCGTCCGACGTCGGCGGGGGGGTGCAGCGTCAGGGTGAAGTAGCCCGCATCCCCATCGCGCTGGGTCAGGAGCCCGGCCTTCACGGCGTCGCCGGCGAGCCGGTAGCGCAGGACGAAGTCGCGGTTGGGCAATGTGTCGCGCGGGCTGAGGCGCACCTGCGCCAGAGCCGGCGACGGCTCGTTCGTCTCGACCGCGTGCGTCTTGCACTCGAGCGCCTCGATCGGCGTCCCCGCATCGAGCTGGAACGCGAGCGACACGTCGTGCCCGCTGCGCTCCTCGGGGCGCAGGTAGGGGACCTCGACGGGCTGTCCCGAGCTGCCGGGCGCGGAGGCCCGCACCGCGCCCACGCCGCCGGTGTGTCCCGGCGGGTTGAAGCGCGGGCCGACGACCATCGGGAAGACGAGCTCGTACCAGCCGTCGCGCAGCGGGACCTGGTGGAAGTAGGCGATCTCGACGTCGATTGCCTTCTGCGGCGCGATGTTCGCGACGCTCTGCGTGAAGATGTTCGGGCGCTCTTGGGTGAGCAGCGACGCGACGTACCCCTGGCTTCGCGCGGCGGCGTAGATGCGCTCGGCTTCCTCGCGCTCGCGGACGATGCCGCGGATCGTGCGCTCGCCGATCTTCATCAAGAAGTCGTGCACGGCGGCGTTCTGCGGGAGGGGGAATACGTACTTCGCCTCGATCGTGACGTCGAACGGGTTGACGAACGATTGGCGCACCGTGACGTTCGCCGTGTCGCCTTGGACGGTGCCGTCGACCGCGGTGTGGCGCAGCGGGACGACGACGACGCGGTCCTCGATGCTCGTCACCATGCCGCCGCAACCGGGGACTGCGTGCACGGCGAGGCGGCTCAAGCGGTCGTCGTCTTCTGTGGGTTCGAGATCCTCGACTTCCCTGTCTCGCGCGACGCCCTCCTTCTCGAAGTACGCCCGGAAGAACTCTTGGGTCATGCCGGGGGCGTTGAAGCGGTGGCGATGATCCTGGGGCTTCGCCCGCTCTTCGTAGCGTCCGATCACCCACACCTCGTCGGCTCCGCCCAGGTCGAAACCGTCGAGCTGGGTCTCCTGCGGAGCGGACTCCGCGGTTTCTGAGGCTGTCCCGACGACGACGGAGTCGGAGGTGCAGCCGCCGAGGACCAGAGCGACGAGAGCGAGGGGCAGATAGGGACGCATGGCGTTGTTGATAGAAGGTCTAGGCGTGTTCATCGGATGACCTCGATTCTTGCTCCTTCGATGGCGCCGCCTTCGCTCGCCGCGACCTCGAGCGTGACGTCGAACGCCGGCTCGGCGGGTCCGTCGACTTCGAGGTGGACGCGGGCGACACGCGTGCGGCCGGCGGGCGCGCCGCCGCCGGTGTGGAAGGCGGCGAGGATGATCTCGCCCTGCATGAGGGCCTTGGGGTCGTAGTGCGGCGGATCGGCGTAGACCGGATCGTCGCCGCCCTCGACGCCGACGATGCGCGCGCGCCCGGACGGGTCGACGAGGCGAACCTGCCAAGCGACGAGCGGTGCGGACCCGGCGTCGACGTGCACGTCGACCCAGGTGAACCGGACCTGGCTGGCCATGCGCGCCGGAGCTGCCCCGAGGGTGAGAAAGAGCGCGATGCTGGCGATCAGGGGTTTGATGTTCATGAGCCGATCCTCACAGCGCGCGCGGCGATCGCTTCGACGTCGCGCTCGTTCAGGACTCCGTCCCCGTTCATGTCTCCCCGCGCTTCGCCGTCGCGCACGCGCAGCGCCATCAGATACGCGTCGTAGATGTCGACGCGGCCGCTCTTGTCGACGTCGTACGCGTCGCGCCGCAGCCAGGGGATCAGGGCGAGGCAGGCGGCAGCCACGAGCACGATCGCTGGCACCAGGCGCAGCCGGCGCCGGCGGGGTGCGAGCCGTGCGTGGGCGGCGCGGCGCAGGCGCTCGTCGATCTCCGCGGGGACTTCGCCGGGGGTGGCGAGGGCAGCGAGGTCACGGCGCAGGGAGGGGGGGAGCTCGTCCATCGGGTGCAGGTGGAGCGTGGGGGGCAGGGGCCAGGTTCGATCATCCCGGCTTTTTCTCGTCATGAACCGAAATGAGCGCGGGTGCGCGGATCGTCGCGCAGTGCCTTGAGGGCCTGGGAGGACCTGGACTTCACCGTCCCTTCCGGGACCCTCAGCACCTCGGCGGTCTCCTCGACGGACAGCTCGTCGACGTAGCGCAGGATCACCACCTCGCGCTGGACGGCCGGCAGGCCGGCGAGCGCCCGCCCGAGCTCGGCTTGCGCCGGATCCTCGACCGTCAGGGCCTCCAGCGCCTCGGTGTCGTCGCGGAAGCGGCCGCGCTTGCGGCGCACGTCGACCGCGAGGCTGCGCACGACCGGGTACAGGAAGGTCGTCACGCGTCCGCGGAGCTCGAAACCGGGGAACTTGCCCAGGAAGTAGAGGAAAGCCTCCTGCAGGACGTCGAGTGCGTCCGCGTGGTTACCGGTCATGCGGGTCGCGAGGCGCAGGACCCAGTCCCGGTGACGTTCGTAGAGCTCTTGAAAGGCCTCGGGGTCGCCGGCGTTCGCCGCCGAGATCAGCTCCTCGTCGCTCATCGCCGTGCAGCATAGGAAACCGGCGCTCTTGCGCATCCCCAACAACGGCGCGAGGAGGAGGGGGACATGATGTAGGCATGAACTTCCGCCTGCCTCTCGTCGTCGCACTCGCCATCCCTTCTCTAGCACGGGCCCAGGACCTGCCGATCACGGCGCCCGCTCGAAGCGTCGAGCAGCGGATCACGGATCTCTTGGAGGAATGGCACGCGGCCGGGCGCTTTCCCGGCGCGAGCGTCGGGCTCGTCGTGGACGGCAAGCGGATCGCGTGTTGCGTCGGCGCGGCGCCGGACGATGCCGAGAAGCCGATCGAGGTGGACGATCTGTTCCTCTCCGGCAGCATCGGCAAGACCTACCTCGCGGCCGCGGCGCTCCGCTCCGAGGGGTTCGATCTCGACGCGCGGCTCTCCGAGTCGCTCGGTGACCGCGACTGGTTCGAGCGCCTGCCCAACGCGAACGCGATCACGCTCCGGCATCTGTTGCGGCACGAGACCGGCGTCCCGCGGCACGTCTTCTCGCCGGACTTTCAGGCGGCGCTCATCGCGGACCGCGACCGCGTGTGGAAGCCGGACGAGCTCGTCGCGTACGTACTCGATGCCAAGCCGATGTTCGCGGCCGGCAAAGGCTGGGCGTACGCGGACACGAACTACGTTCTGCTCGGGATGGCGTTCGAGGAGTTCACGGGCAAGAAGTGGTACGACTACGCGCGCGAGGAGCTCATCGCGCCGCTCGGCCTCGAGCGCACGGTCCCATCCGACCAGCGCCGGATTCCCGGACTCGTGCAAGCAAGCGTCGTGATGGGGCGCGCGTTCGGATTCGGGGAGTTCGCGCTCGAGGACGGCGCGTACGCGGTCAACCCGCAGTTCGAGTGGTGCGGGGGTGGATGGGCCTCGAGTGCCGGAGACCTCGCTGTCTGGGCGCATGCGCTCTACGCGGGTGATGTACTGACGGCGGAGCAGCGTGCGCTGATGCTCGACACCGTCCCCGCGCGGGGGCTGGGTCCGAAGCGCGAGTACGGACTTGGCGTGATGGTGACCGAGACGGAGCTCGGTCCGATGCACGGGCACGATGGGTTCATGCCGGGGTACCTCGCGACGATGGGGTTCTTTCCGGAGAGTGGGGTCGCGGGGGCGTTGATGCTCAATGGGGATGACGCGCGCGGGGTGGGGCGGCCGCTGTATTTGTTGTTGGTGGAGATTGTGCGCGTGGCGACGGGGGGGTGAGGGCGAATGGGTCCGTTCGCGAAGCTCGACCTCACCACGGCGTGGGAGTGACGGGGACTTCGGCGCAACTGGTGATCGCTGCGGTTGGATGGGGCGCGGCGAATTACGGCACTGAATAGGCCGACATCAAACTTCGCGCGCCGGCCCCGCTGCTCTGCCCCGATCCCGGATTGGAAGACGCGTTCACGAGCTCGACCTCGGAGACGGAGCAAGAACCACGGGGACGGCGGGGGAGTGATGGGGACTCCGGCGCAACTGGTGGTCGCTGCGGTTGGATGGGGCGAGGCGGATTACGGCACTGAATGTGCTGCCGTCAAACTCCGCGCGCCGGCTCCGTTGCTCTGCCCCTCACCGTCGTTGTCGCCCGCTCGCCCTTCGGGCGGGCGGGAACGACGGTGTGGGGCAGAGCGGCGGGGCCGGCCTCCGTAGTTCTGCTCCGATCCGGAGTTGGAAGCCTCGTTCACGAAGCTCGGCCTCGGAATCGGAGCAACAACCACGGCGGGGGAGTGACGGGAACTTCCGCGCAACCGGTGGTCGCTGCGGCGGGGCCGGCCCCGTAGCTCTTGCTCCGATCCCGAGTTGGAAGCCCCGTTCACGAAGCTCGACCTCCGAATCGGAGCAGGCAGGTACTCGACGGGGGCCCGGCTCGCGGAGGAGTACAAAAGGCGACGAGAGGGGTTGAGTCGTAGAAGAACAGTGCCATAATTCAATCATGGCTCGGCGAGTGAAGAAGACGCGCAAGAAGACCACTCGGGACCACCTCGATTCCCAGCTGACGTTCGGCTTCAAGCGCCGCGAAGGGCATCGGGTGGGGCGGCCGAAGAAAGCAGACTCCGGCGTGTCGCACGTGAAGCGTGAGGCGCTCGCGGCACGGTTTCCTGTCCACGTTGTGATGACACTCGACAAGCGGTTGCCGAGCCTGCGGACGAAGAAGCCCTTCAAGGCGCTACGGGGCGCGTTTCGAGCGGGGTGTGACCGGAACGGCTTTCGGCTCAACCACTTCTCGGTGCAAGGCAATCACCTGCACTTCATCGTCGAGGCGACGAACCGTACGGCGCTCTCGCGGGGGCTCCAAGGGCTGTCGGTGCGGATTGCGCGGGCCCTGAACAAGGTGTGGCGACGCACGGGGAAGGTGTTCGCGGATCGCTACTTCGATCGCATCCTGCGCACGCCGAAGGAGGTCCGCAACGCGCTGCAGTACGTGCTCAAGAACACCGATCACCACAAGAGCCACAGCACGCCCGATCCGATCGACATCTTCTGCTCGGGGATGTTCTTCGACGGGTGGCGCGAGTTCCGCCTGGAGGAGCTGGGGGCGAGCGAGCCACCTCCACTCGTCCCCGCGCGGACGTGGCTGCAGCGCGTGGGGTGGCGCAGGCACGGTCTGCTGTCAGTTCGCGCCTAGAGGGTCACTCGAAGCGCGCTCCCATCGACGTGTAGTACCCGAGCAGGTGCTCACGCAGTGGGGCCTTGAACTTGCGCCACGTCCCTCCGGTCCAGTTCCGTCCCGGAGATTCGCGGTTCACGTAGTACCTTGCCGCGACCTCGTCGTGCGCGTCCATCGACGCGAACACGCGCTCGTCGTCGGCGTAGCGGTCCTTCATCCAGATCGCGTTGACCGGCAGGCGTGGGCGTTGGCCGGGGTCTTCCGCGGGCTTGCCGACGCACAGGCCGAAGAGAGGCCATACGCCGTGCGGGATCGCGAGGAGCTCGCTCGCTTCGGGCAGGCGTGTGCGTAGGCCGCCGATCATGCAGATGCCGTAGTCCATCGACTCGAAGGCGAGGGCGAGGTTCTGGGCAAAGAGGGTCGCGTCGACGGTTGCGAGCAGGAAGGTCTCCAGGTTGCCGACGTACGGTGCGCCCTCGCGTTCGGCGATCATGCGGTGCCGGCGGGTGTCGGCGCAGAGGGCGAAGAACGCTCCGGCCTGCGCGACCTGCTTCTGGCCTCCCGTCAATTCGGCGAGGCGAGCGCGCTCGTCGGGGTCGGTCACCTGGATGAGGCAGTAGGCCTGGACCCAGCTGGAAGTCGAAGCCATCTGCGCGGCGGCGACGGCGGCCTCGATGTGCTCGTCGGGAACGGGGGTCGGGGCAAAGCTGCGGACGGAGCGGTGCGCGGACATGCGCGCAAGTACCGGATTGGCTTCGGACATTTCAGACCTCGAGGTTCTCGCCGACCGCTTCCTGGCTGGCGACGATCACGCGCACGTGGCCAAGGCCGAGGCGGTCGAGCGTCGACTGCGCCACTTCCAGGGCCAGCTCCGGCGTGTTGTTGGTCAGCGATAGGTGGGCCAGGACGAGCGTGTGCAGGTTCTCGCCGGCGAGGTGCTCGAGCATCCGCGCCGCCTGCGCGTTCGACAGGTGTCCGAGGTCGCCGGCGACACGCTTTTTGAGCGCGGGCGCGTACGGACCGTCTTGGAGGAGCCGCTCGTCGTGGTTGAACTCCAGCACGAGCACGTGGGCCCCGACCAGCTCGCGCGCGACCTGCTTGCGCGGCGCCCCCATGTCCGTGACGAGCACGAGACGCCGCTCGCCGTGGTCGACCCGGTAGGCGACCGTCGGCTCGCAGTCGTGGGGGACGCGCACGGCGCGGTAGGTGAGGCGGTCGCCGCGCTTGCCGATCAGCTCGCGGTCCGCGCCCATGGCAATGGTCGCGAGGCGCGGGGCGCGCTTGACCGAACGGTTGCGCATCATGCGCTCGGGGCAGTGGACGACGGCGTCGTGGCGCTTGGCCAGAATCCCCGCGCTGCGCGCATGGTCGAGGTGCGCGTGCGTGATCAGGAGGTGCTCGATCCCGCGGAACGGAATCCGCGCTTCCGCGAGCCGCTCGCGCTGTTCGCGTGGCGGCAGGCCGGCGTCGAGCAGCACGTGCGCGTCTCCCGCGCGCAGCAGCAAGCTGTTTCCGGCGCTGCCGCTGGACAAGACCTGACAGTGCACGCGCGAAGGATAGCGAGTCGGAGTCGCGCGCGCCTCAGGCGCGGCCGCGCCTGGTCAGAAAGCCGGCGGCGAGCAGCGCGAGGACGCTGAGCGTCGCCCCGGCACGCACCGAGGACGGGGCGAAGCGCATCACGACCGTCGAATCGCCGGCCGGAACCCGAACGGCACGCACCAGATGCTGCGCCCGGTGGACGGTCGTCGCCTCGCCGTTCACCGTCGCTCGCCAGCCAGGGGCGAAGCCGTCGTAGAGGACGAGCCAGCCGCCCGACGACCCTGTGACCATGACTTCGACACGATCGGGTGCGGGGCGGCGCACGACGGTGGAACCGGGGATCCAGCCCGGGTCGACGGGCGAGAAGCCCTCGCCCTTGAACGAGTCGTCGCTGAGGAAGAGGTTGCGTGCCGGGTCGAGACCTCCGTGCGCCAGGAGCTGCAGCGTCGGCTCCGGCGCGGCGCTGCCTGCGTGCGCGAAGACCTCGGCCTCCGGGCGCGCGCCCGAGCGCCGGTACACATGGAAGTCCTGGCCCGACCAGACCTCCTCGAGCGCCGGGTGACTCAGCGGGCGCAGGGCGAGCACGCACGTTACGCGCGCGACATCGAGCGCCGGATGCCCTACGGTCTTCACGTCGGCGAGCCGGCTGACTCCGCTGCGGTAACGCGTGCGCGGATCGATCGCCTCGAGGAGCGTCGCGACCGCAGCCGATGGGAACACGACGTATGGCGTCAGGTCCGCGATGTGGTACGCGGAGAGAAGATTGGGCCGCGCGAGCCGCTCGACTTCCGCGACGCCGCTCGCGCTCTCGTCGAGACGCACGACGCGCCCCGTGCCCGCCGCCTCGCGAATGGCCTCGATCGCCGGCGAGGGCGGGAAGAGCGGGCCAGGGACGTGGCGCGGCACCAGGCTCCACTGCGCCAGGCGCACGCCCTCGCCGCCGACGATCGCAATCCACGGTACCACGAGCCATGCGGCGCGCACCCTGCGGCGCTTCGACGCGGCGTGGGTGAGCCAGCCGCACGCGAGGATCGCGAGCGTCCAACCCGTCAGCGCGCGGCCCTCGTCCTTGAGTCTCTCGGCCGCACGTACGCCCGCGTGGCGCGGGAGGCGTTCGCGCACCTGCTCGAGCTCGACGCCGTGCCGCTCGGCGACGCGTTCCTCCATGCGCTCGGCGAGAGGCTCCGGGTCGATGCCGCGCCACAAACCGGCGCCGAGGACCGCGCCCGACAGCGTGACGATCGTCAGGATCGCGAGGCTCATGCGCTTGCCTTCGACGAGCGCCTCGAAGCCACGCGCGGCAAGGAGTGGCCACAGGCACCACGCGATGGCGAGCGCGCGTCCAGGCGCACCGAGGTCGAAGCCCGGAACGCGCGTGATCCAGTGGAAGGGGGCCCAGCCGAAGGCGAATCCGAACGTCGCGAGCAGGCCGAGCGCGAACGGTCCGGAGCGGCGCGGGCGGCCGACCACCGCAGCGAGCGCGAGGATGAGCGCGGCGACACCCGCGTGCGCGTTCCACTCGAGGCTCGACGCGGTCTCGGCCTTGCTCGCCTCGTCGGCGGGCGTGAGCCACCAGGCGAGCGGGTGGTTCGGGGCGAAGAAGCCGTCTTGCGGAGTTCCGAACAGGCCGGGAACGAAGATCGTCGACAACGCGGCGCTCGGGAGGGTCTCGGCCGCGGGATCCTCGGTGCGTCCGCGCGGCGAGGAGCGCGCCGCATCGAGCATGGGGAGCAACGCGAACGCGGCACCGAGAACGCCGAGGCCGAGCCAGCCCGCGGCGCGCGGCGCCAGCGACGCTCCGCACGACCGTGCGCGTGCGAGCGCGTAGACGAGGGTCGCGGCGGCGACGAATACGGCGATGGGGGGGAAGCCGGCGAGGAACGCCATCGCGGTCGCACCGAACAGGATCGGTCCGCCCGCGCGCTCGCGCTTCGCGAGCCGTTCGACCGCGAACAGGCACCACGGGAGCCAGAGCGCCGCGGAGACCTGCATCGCGTAGTGCAGGTGCAGCAGGCCGAACGCACCCGCTTGGTGCGCGACCGCGCCGAGTGCGCACGCGGGCCACCCCGCGCCGCGTTCGCGCAACAGCAGCATGGTCCCCGCGCCCGCGAGTGCGAGAGCGAGCAGTGCGAGCCAACCGAACGCTCTCCCCGGCGGCAGCAGCCGGTGGAGGACGTTGGGCGGATACGTCGCGAGCAGGTTGTGCCCGATCACGGGGCTGCCGAGTCCGAGCGTCGGGTTCCACTCGGCCGTGGGGGCGTCGTGCAGGGCAAGCGCATCCGTCGCGAACGGGAACAGTCCGTCGGACGCCCACAGATCGGCGTGCTCCCACGCCCTCCGTGCAGCGTCTTCCCGCTCGGCGGCGAGCGGCGCGAAGCCCGCGGGGTGCTGCGGGAGGAATTGGCGACCCGGCAACAGGCTCGCGCCGAGGAGCACGAACGGCAGCGCGAGCGCGATGGCGAGGAATCGGAGAGGCGAGACGCGCTCCATTGCGCGAGTCTGGCGCAGCGCTACCGCGCGCGGCAACCCGAAAGTCTCTCGTGTCCGGGCTAGCCCCGCAGCCGCACTTTCAGCTGCATGCGCTCCACGCCGGTGTCGTCGGCGATGGTCTGGGTGCCCTCGAGCATCTCGACCAGGTGAGTTCCGGCGCTGACCGCCTCCTTGCGCTCGCGCTCGTCGCTCGGCAGCTCGAGGCTCACCTCGACGCGGCTGGGATCGTCCACGGGAAAGAGCCGCACGCCGACGGTCCCCGCGCGGCTCGAGGCCAGGGCGCTCTCGAGCAGCGATCCGACGACCTCGAAGAGCTCGTCCGCATCCGTGGCTGGCGGGACCGACGCGAGCGTCTCCCAGCGCAGCGCCACTCCGCGGCGTCCGGCTTCCGACAGCGCCCACGCGTGCAGGCGCACGAGCTGCTCGACGGTGCGGGCGGCCTCGGAGTCACCCTGTTGCGGAGGGCCAGTACGGGCGTAGGCCGGGTCGTGCAGGCGCCCGATCAGCCGTCCGACGTGGCTGGCCAGGCCCGCGGCCAGATTCACCTGGCTGCTGTCGAGGACATGGGCCTCCGAGTGTGCGAGGGTCAGGACGCCAGTCACCTGGCCGCCGACGATTATCGGCAGGCTCATCGCGCTCTGGACCCATACCCAGTCGAGGTGCTTGAGGCCGTCGCGGTCGGCCGTGGTGCACTCCATCTCGACCCATGGGGCGTGGGTATCGAGCACACGCGCCGTGCTCGAGCGGTGGATGGGCACCTCGGGCTCGACGGCCTCGCCACGCGCCTGTGTTCCCATGACGCCGAGCGGTTCCAGCGTTCCGCGCGCCTCGTCGTGGCGTTCGATGGCGATCATCGGAAAGCCCGTGAAGCGCGCGATCTCGTGCACGACCTCGCCGCACGCTTCCTGGAGCGAGTTGCGCTCCAGGAACAGCTCGGTCAGGCGGTGCATGTGCAGGAGCTCCGCGTTGTGCTTGACGAGGTCGTTGACCAGGCCTTCGCGCCGCAGGGCGTAGCGCAGCGAGCGATCGAGCTCTTCCGAGTCGAGGCGTGCCTTGTCGATGAAGCCGGCGGCGCCGAGCGCGAAGGCTTCGGCGTCGATCCGCTCGTCACTGCGAGCGGTGAGGATGATCATCGGGAGCTCGGAGCCCCGTGCGCGCACTTCGCGCAAGAGGTCGAGACCCGTTTGGGGGCCGAGCTGGTAGTCGACCAAGCAGACGTCGTAGCGGTCGGATGCGACCGCCTGGAGTCCGCCTTCGTAGGTGTCGACCCAGTCGAGCTCGTAGCGGTGGTCGGGCAGTTTCCCGAGCAGCTTGCGAGTGATGACGAAGTCGACCTCGTCGTCGTCGATTAAGAGAATCCTGGCCTGACGTTGCAATGTAGCTTCCATAGCGCGGCGCAGTTCCGTGCTTGAGAAGGCGATCGCCGCGAACCCGTGCAATGTGCAGGTTCGATGAGAGAGTTGGCGTCGCCAGCCGAAACCTTGCCCGTTTGTCGAGTGAGAGAGAGGTCACCCGGTGGCCGCCGGGGTGAAGCACGTTGGAGCAGACGAAGAGCGGCCTCAAGGTCCACGGATGCTAGGCCTTTCGCCCGTTGATTAGAAGGACGCCCATTCTAAGGCTCTCCTGCACCTCTAGCAGCCCGTTGAAAAAGTCATTCGGCGCCATGACGACATCCTCCACGCCCGGTCGGCACCTGAAAGCCTCCCCGAATCCACGAATTCGCCTACGTTTCCAGGCGCCAACCGGACGCGGATGCTGTCGCCCTGGCA
>JAAELL010000090.1 GCA_024226735.1 bacterium
TGCCAGGGCGACAGCATCCGCGTCCGGTTGGCGCCTGGAAACGTAGGCGAATTCGTGGATTCGGGGAGGCTTTCAGGTGCCGACCGGGCGTGGAGGATGTCGTCATGGCGCCGAATGACTTTTTCAACGGGCTGCTAGAGGATCCAACGTCCGGCACCGGCCGCGTCACGCTGTCGGCGACGCCGCGTCATCGGGCTCGCGCTCGCGCGGACATCGACTCCAAGCGAGGACCCGCCGCCCGCGCGTCCTGGCTCCAGCGTAACGAACCGGTTCTTGTCCGCCCCAACGTGCGCGGACAGCGCGAAGCCCGTGCACGCGACCTCGCCGTGGCCAACCTCGTCGAAGATCTACGCGACGACGAGGTGAAGTGGAACGCGACCGCAGCGTCCAACGAGCTCTTGAGGCGCATGCGGGATCCGGCCGACTACTGGAGCGTCTGTCGTCAGCTCGAGGTGGCGTTGAGATCGAACGACCTCCAGCAAGTGCGCCTCGCCACCGGTCTTCTGCAGTCTCTCACCCTCATCCGCGAGCCCGGAGTGGACCCCTACGCCCCCTCCGAAACCCTCCTCGACAGGGCAGCCGACCAGCTCGATCACTGGGACTTCTGGGTCGGATCGTCGTGGGTTCCCGGGGACGTCGACGACGAAAAGTCGGTGGCCTTCGCCATCGAGCACATCGAGCGGATGGAGGACCGACTGGTCGCGAAGCTCACGACTCTCCCCGAGCCCACGCGCTTCATCCACGCCTACGTTCTGGGAAGGACCGGCCGGCAACACCTCTCAGACCTCGTCGTGCCCGTGCTCATCGATCACCTACGGGACAACGACGCTCGCGACGATGCCCTGATGAGCATGGAAGCCCTGTACCGGCTGGGCGGTGACGCACGGCGGTGGCTCGAGAGTGCCCGCGGCGGTGCGGACGAGCAGCAGCGCGCTTGCATCGAGCTCCTGCTCCTCGAGCTCGCCGATCCGGCGGTCACCGCGGAGCAGCGAGCGCAGCGGGCGCCCCTCAATCGTGTGACTTGGAAGTGCGACGACCCGGTTCAATCGTGGCGTTACAGCTTCTGAGCGGCTCGACCTCGGTCAGCGGCGCGCTTCTAGAAAGAAGCGGACTCGTTGATCCCGTGTCAGCTGGCGTGTTCCACGGCAGCCTTGGGAAGGTCAGCGCTACCTCGGGGTAACCTCTGCCTTCCACTTCGCGATCGCGGCCCTCATCTCGCTGGCGCGCTCGGGATACTCGTCGGCGACGTTCGTCGTCTCCAGGATGTCCCGGCTCAGGTCGTAGAGCTCGACGACGTCCCCCTTCGTTTGCATTTTCCAGTCCCCGGATCGCATGGCCGTGCCAAGCTTCGGCTCGTAGCCGAAAAAGACGTCTCGATCCGGCAGGTCGGCCCGCTCGAGAAGGTGGGCCTTGATGCTCATTCCGTCGAGCTTGCGACCCTCTGGCACGTCGGCTCCGACGATGTCCGTCACGGTGGGCAGGATGTCCATGCCCACCGTCAGTTCGCTCGAGACCCAACCCGCTTCGATCTTGCCTGGCCACCTGGCGACCGCCGGGACACGGTGTCCGCCCTCGTAGTTGCTGAACTTGCCCCCGCGGTAGGGTCGCGGCTCGGGGCTCATTCGGACGTCACCATTGTCGGAGAAGAAGAACACGAACGTCTCCTCGTCCAGGTCGAGCTCCTGCAGCGTGTCGAGGATCTCGCCTACGGACTTGTCGAGCTCCTGCAGCATGACCTCGTACTTCGGGCGCGTGAACTCGCGCCCGCGCTGCCTCTGCTTGGGACGGTTCTCGACCGTGTCCGCTGGAGTCTGATACGGATTGTGCACGGCCGCGTGCGAGACGTAGAGGAAGAACGGCTCGTCCTTGTTCCGCCGGATGAAGTCGACCGCGCGGTCGGTGATGATGTGGGTCGAGTAGCCCTCCTGCTCCTTGACCTCTTTGCCATCCATCCAGTTGCGGTGCCGGTGGTAATCGCCGGCGCCGGTGAGGAAGCCGACGAACTCGTCGAAACCGTGGCCGGTCGGGTTGTGCCGGCTGTCCGTCCCGCAGTGCCACTTGCCAAATAGCGCCGTGCGATACCCGGCCTTCTTCATCAGTGTTCCGATGGACACCTCGGAGGGTTCCAATCCATCCTTGTCGCGGCGCCCCACAATGACGTCCACGATGCCAACGCGCTGCTGGTAGCGCCCGGTGAGAAACGCGATACGCGTCGGGCTGCAGACCGAACTGTTGGAGTGGAAATCCGTGAACTTGACGCCCTGCGCGGCCATTCGATCGATGCGCGGAGTCTCGATCCAGCCGTCATAGAGGCTCATGTCTCCACAGCCGAGATCGTCTGCCAGGATCACGATGACATTGGTTCTCCTCGTTGGTCCTTGCGCCTCGGTTCCGGCACCGTCGGCCTGACAGCTCAACGAAGGCGGCGAAAGGAGGCAGGCGATGAGAGCGAAAGACGTCCGCAAGATCGAGTCGCGCATTGTGGTTCTGTCCGCGTGGGTGCATCCATGGCAACATTCGCGCAATCGCGAGTGCCGCACTGGCACGGAGGCAAGGTAGCCCCTACGGCCGGCGATTGCGACGCCACGGTCAGTAGCGGCGCGTCACAGATCTCAACACGAGGCCCCCATGCTCAGTCGCACCGTCATCGCTCTCTTGTTGTCGTCGTGCGCGATCCCCGAGGGATCCGCCCAGAGCGAGTCCCGGGAAACACAGCCGGCCGGGCGACCGAACATCGTCTTCATCCTGGCGGACGACCTCGGCTACGGCGACCTCGCTTGCTACAACCCGACTTCGAAGATCCCGACTCCCAACCTGGATCGGCTCGCTGCCGAGGGGATGCAGTTCCTGGACGCCCACTCGCCAGCGACCGTGTGTTCACCGACGCGGTTGAGTCTGTTGACGGGACGCCACTCGTTCCGCTTCCGAGGCGGGGGGCGGGTCTTCGTCGGGATCGGTGGCCCCTGCCAAATCGAGGAAGGTCGACTGACGCTGCCGCAAATGCTCAGAGACCGCGGCTACACCACCGCCGCGGTCGGAAAATGGCACGTCGGGCTGACCTTCTCGGACAAGCAGGGCGCAGCCATCACGCGCCAGTCCTATCCCGGCGTGAAGGGCGTGGAGCGGATCCAGCTGGTGGACTTCTCGCGCCGGATACCCGATGGGCCGGTGGATCGAGGCTTCGATTCGTTCTTCGGCACGGCCTGCTGTCCGACCACGGACACGCTCTACTCCTACATCGTGGACGACAAGATCCCCAATCCTCCGACTAAGAAGAAGGATCCGAGCCTACTCCCCAAGCACTTCTACGGTCTCGATTGCCGGGCGGGCATGCAGTCCGATGATTTCGACCATGAAGAGGTCGACATGGTTTTCCTGCGCAAGAGCCAGGCGTTCTTGCGGAACCACGTCAAGACGGAGAAAGACAAGCCCTTCTTCCTCTACCACGCGATGCAGGCGGTGCATCTCCCCTCGTTTCCCGCGCAGCGATTCCACGGAAAGACGAAGGCCGGGCCACACGGTGACTTCATCTTCGAGGTGGACTTCATCGTTGGCGAGCTCATGAAGACACTGAAGGAGCTCGGAGTCGCCGACGACACGCTGGTCATGTTCTCCAGCGACAACGGTCCCGAGAGCCCGACGGTATGGCACATGCGCAAGGAGCACGAGCACGACGGCAGCCATCCATGGCGTGGCGTCAAGCGAGAGGTCTGGGAGGGCGGCCACCGGGTGCCCCTGATCGCTCACTGGCCTGGCCACATCCAGGCCGGAGTCAAGTCCAGGCAGACCATCTCGCTCGTGGACGTCATGGCCACCCTCGGCGCGATCGCCGGAGCGGAGCTCCCAAACGACGCCGCCGAGGACAGCTTCGACTTCAAACACGTGCTCCTCGGCAAGGATGACGGCCAGCCCGTGCGCGCGTTCACCATGCAGGCTTCCTGGCAGGGCCTCAGCATCCGCCACGGCAAGTGGAAGTACCTCGAGAAGCCGTACGAGAGGGGTCAAAAGGGCAAGTGGGTGCAGTCCTTCTTGTTACCGGACACCGCCCCTGGCCACAAAGGTCAACTCTACGACCTGGAAGCGGATCCTGGCGAGACGACGAACCTCTACTTCGAGGAACCCGAGATCGCCAAGATGCTCAGCGAAGAGCTGGTCCAGAACAAGTCGTCTGGGCGCAGCGCGCCCGTGCGGAAGTAGACGAGAGCACCGTACACTTGCAGCCATCCTTGCAGCTAAACGACCTACGCAACAAGATCGAGGAGATCGAGGCACGCCTCGCCGACGAGGTCTACGTGCACCTCTCCACATGGGAGCGCGACGGACATGGTCTGCGAGTCGCCCTGACGGACGAGCTGCGCAGGTCGGCGAAGCGCGGCCGCGTCTGGAAGTCGCGAGCGTTCTTGACCGCACTCCAGAACGCCGCCTACGGGTTCGACGAGCGTCGCTCGCGCAGCCGCGGCGGCTCCGACGGCCTGTTCGCCCTCGACCGCGACTTCCAGCCCCCCAACGCGATGATGCGCAAGCTCTTCGATCGGTACATCGATTCCCCGCGTTCGCGAGCGCGCGCCGTGGCGGATCGGCTGGGTGTAGCGTTGGAAGAGCTCGTCGCGGTGCGGCTGGTCTCCCACCAGCTGCGCCTCTTGGGGGTTCTCCGCCGTGGCGCGGATTGCGACGAGCTGGTCCTCGTCGACTACGACGACACCAAGTAGACCGGCGGCCTTTGCCTCGATCTGAACTGAGTCCGTGCGAGTGCTCGGTCGCCGAATCTCCCGCAGGGCGAGCTACCGGTCGATCAAGAGCGTCCCAAGGGGGTCGAGATCGGGCGCTCGTTCCATCGCCTCGAGCTCTGCAGGCTCGAGTTGTCTTCGTGCATTCGCGGCCCACGGCCCGTCGTCTTTTGCGGTAGGTTCGGTGTGGTCCGCACGCAGGTATCGGCGCAGGCCTTGTAGAAAGCGCACACGCTTGTCGCCGGACTCTTCGTCGGTCAGTTCACGAAACGAGCGGAAAGCCTCCACCACGACGTCCAAAGAACGGTCGAGCTCGCCGTTGCGATAGAGCGCCCAGGACATGAGCAGCCGATCGGCGGGCTCCGTATCGAAGTGATCCTCGACGAGGCTCGTGGCGAGCTCAAGAGCTCTCTGCGGACGGTACCAGGCCTCTGGCCAAAGGAACAGTCGTGCGGCAACGCGCAGGTCGCCCGGCCGCGCGTGAGGCCGGTTCGCGCGCCGCTCGACAAGCGAGACGATGCGCTCGGCGCGTTCGCGAAAAAGTGCGGTGTCGTTGCGCGCGACGTTCTCGTAGAGGCGCAAGAGCGCTTGCTCGTTGCCTTCGACGCTGCGGTGGAGCGTGTCCTCGCCGTGCATCTGGCGCCGTACCGCAGCCGAATCTTCGAGGCGGTCCAGCGCGGTACGCAGCTCGCCTCGCGCAAGGTGCACCTGAGCAAGGATATCGAGGGCGGCGGGGTCACGACCGAGTGTGACTTGGTGGGCTTCCTGTGCCGCCACGAGTGCGGCATCCATGGACCCCCGGGTCCCGCGCGCAAGCTGGTACTCGTAACGAGCCAGGTCGATGGCTTCATGGCCGACGAGTCCATAGAGCGCTCGCAGTCTGCGCATCTGGTCGATCGAAGCCTCGAGCGCGTCGCGAATGTCTTGCGCCGGGCCCCCGACGCTCAGTCGAGTTGCGAGAACGAGCCGTTCAATCGTGAGCCGCAGCCACGCACGCGAGGGTTCGGGTTCCTGCTCGATTGCATCGAGAACGAGCTCGGCACGCCGTAGGCTGTCCAGCGCCTCCTCGCGATGGCTACTTGCGACACGCGGACGCGGACTGCCGTCCGGTGGCTTCTTCATGGCAGCCAGATTCGCGCTGCGGTCGGCCGCTCGCAGGAACGCATGCGCCGCGTTCGTGAGGTCGGCCGGGCGACGAGCGTCATCGCTCAGAGCCCGAAGTACGAGCAGTTCACCGCGGACACGCGCAGCACCCGGGTTGTCGGGGTCGATTCGATTCGCCCGCTGCAAAGTCTCGATGGCGGCGTCCAGCTCTCCGCTCTCGGCTCGCAGCAGGCCGAGACCTAGGAGCGCCACGCACTGGATGCGAGGGAGGTGTGAAGCTCGGCGCAGGCGTCGGCGTGAGGCTCGCTCGAGGGAGTCACGCGCTTCGTCGTTCGCGCCGTCACGCCGGTAGAGGGCGACCCCGAGGCCCATCCAGGCGTCCGCATCGTTCGGTCGCTTGGAGATTGCGGCGCGGAACTGAGTGACGGCTCGGTCCGGCTCGCCCCGGTCGAGGAAAGTGAAGCCCAACATGTTGTGCGGAAAGGCGGTCTCGTACTCGATGTCGAGCCGTTCGAGTAGCTCGCTTTCGTCGCCACTGGCTTCCTGCAACAGGCGAGCCGATACGAAGGGGAAGAACCGAATCAAGTCACGTATCGGGGCGAACTGCGCGCCGAATGTGACGAGGGGGGCGAAGAGGCTCGCCGCCTGCTCATACTCGCCCAGTGCACAAGCGCCAAGAACACGTCCGATACTGGCGAGGGGGCCAAACTCCTCGTCGTCGACGTAGAGACGGAGTGCCTCCTCAGATTCCAACAGAGCTTGCTTCTCCTCGGCTGTGAGGTGATCGGGCAACGCTCGAACAACCGGCTCGAGGCGTGCCCAGACTTCGGCGCTGTTAGCCGTGTCACGCAAGTCGGACCACGGTGAGCCCTCCGCACGCGCCATGCGTATCAGCGCCATCCCGAGCAGCAGGAGCGATTCGCCGAAATGACACGCGACGGTAGGTCCGCGCTCATCGACTGCCAGCTCACGAACCCGGCGCAGGTCTTCCCGTATTCCCTCGGCCACGGTGGAGACTTCGTCGTTGCGGATCGATCCGCTCACCGCACCTTGGAGTAGGCGCGCCAACCGCAGGTAGACGCGTGTGCGGTAGGGCTCGGACCGATCGGGGGCGAGCTCCAGTGCGCGTGTTGTGCGATCCCAAGCGAGCTCGAGCTCCCGTTGCTTCTGTTCGCGCGTGCCCGTTACCGATCGATTGAGATGTTGGAATACGTCCTCGACCGGAAGGCGCGCCAGTTTCAGGAGTGCCTGCCAGGAAGGAGACGGCTCTGCTGCAAGCTCTTCGAGCAGCTCCCGCGATTCCAGCCCGCGGCCCATGCTTCGCAGCGCGCTGGCATAGAGGAGTTGCCGGTCGTGGTCCGCCGAACGCGCAGGATCGAAGCGCAACAGGAGCTCCGCCTCCCGTACGTGCTCGCTCGCGAGCTTCAGCATCTGGAGCTCGTCCTCGGGCCGCGCAGCAGAGCTCCCCTTCATTCGGTCCTGCTCGATCTCCAACGCACGCTCGCGGAGTGCCTTCGACAAGTCGAGGTGGAGGCTGGCGTCCTCGGGGTCGTCAATCAGGCGAGCACGCAGCTCGGCGACACGAATCCCGCCGTTCGGAGGGTGCGGTGAGAGTACGAGCGAGGTCGTCCCCGACTTGAACGCGAGCATCAGGTTGTCGCGCGTCGAATAGCCCCCGAAGACCTGCATGAATTGCATCGTCGGATTGACGAAGTCGCGCAGCTCCTCGAAACGGATTGGCTCGAGGTCCTGGTTGGGTGTCGCCAGAGCCAGTGTCAGCGCGATGGAGAGCATGGATCAACGCGTCGATGGAGAGGTCGGAAGTGCGGGGTCGCTTGGCGCGGGAGAGGCATCCGAGACGCCATACCGGATCCGCTCCAAGCGCGAAAGGGGCCGCAAGTCGCCGAGCGGCTCAGTGACCAGCGGTTCGAGCGGAACGCTCCAGAGACGGGGGCGTGAGTCGGCGATGACGAGCCGCTCAGAATCCGGTGTGAACGCGACCGCTGTGAAGCTGGTTTCGACATTCGCGGGAGCAACGACCAGGTGCTCGTCACCAGATGGCCAGCGCAGCACGCGCAGGTCCTGCGCTGGTCCTGGCCTCGCATCGGGGGGGAGCTTCGCGTCAAAGGAGAAGAACGATCCAACCACTACCCAGCGGCCATCAGGTGAGATCGCGACGTGGCGCAAGGCCTGACCGTGAAAGTCGACGCGCGTGGCCTGCGTCCAAGAAGACGACTGCCAGGCATTAAGGGTCGCGCCGCCCGATATGGTCAGCAGCGTTTCCCCATCCGGCGTGAAGCAAGCCTGGACGGGCGAACCGGCGGAGGCCGGCAGCTCGCCGCAACTCGCTCCCGTCTTCGCGTCGACGATGAGCGCGGGCTCGTCATGGCGTAGGATCACAGCCCACCGACCGCCCGGATCGCTGATCGGCGCCGCGGCGAAGTCGGGCCGAGGCGTGGGAAGCTCCTCGCGTAGGGTAAGCGCATCGAAGGAGCGTCGGAATCCGCGCATCGACTCCAGTGTGATGCGTTGCGGTCCGTCGAAACATGCTCGGAACGGCCACGCGTCCATGGTGACCCCGTGCAATCGTCGGCCCGTTTCGAGCTCCCAGACGTTGACGTGCCTGTCCAACCCCAGAGTGAGCGCCAGACCACCACTGGGAGCGCAGGCGACGTGCACGATCGACCGACGGTGGTGCTCGAGCGTGCAATGAACGCTGCGCTTGGCAATGTCCCAGACGATGGCGACTTCGTCCCCGCCCCCACTGAGCAAGAAGCGACCGTCGGCAGAGTGATCGAGGGAACGAACGTAGAGCGCGTGCCCCTTGTATTCTGGGAGGCGCCCCGCGCCGTCCAGGGCGCGCACGACGAGTGTGTTGCTCTCCTCGCCCGGGCCGCGGCGCGCCGCCTCGATCGCCAGCAAAAGAGCAAGCTTGGGAGCCGTGTCGATCTGACTCCGCGCAAGCGTTCGCAGTCGTCTGGCCTCCGCGAGACGATGGCCGAAGATGGCTCGAACGCGCTGCTGGTCGGCCTCGTGCGTCTGAGCCTCCAAGCTGACGTTAATCCGCTGGAGCTCCACTCGCTGCTCTACGAGCGTTTGGTTGGCCGTGAGCAGCTCGCCGTTCGTGACAGTCAAGGCGCGGTTCGCCTCGACGTTGCCTGAGAGCAAGGTCGAGATGGTCACGAACGCAATCAACGTCGCCGCAACCGCCACACTCCGGGTCGGATTGCGACGTATCCACTTGATCGCACGTTCGCGCCTCGTGGGGGCCTGCGCTCGTATCGGCTCGTGCGCCAGGAAGCGACGCAGGTCAGAAGCGAGCTCGGACATGCTCTGGAATCGCAGGTCACGATCCTTCTCGAGTGCCTTGCCCACAATGACCGCCAGCTCGCGCGGAATCCTCGAGCGCACGACTCGCGGATCGTCCGGATCGCGGTTCAAGATCTGCGACTCGAGCTGTTGCCATGTGTCCCCCTGGAAGGGTCGACGCAGTGTCAGTAGCTCATACAGCACGACGCCGAGGCTGAAGACATCCGTACGGTGGTCGAGCGAGCGCTGGTCGGCGGACACCTGCTCGGGGCTCATGTAGTGCGGCGTACCGACGAGACTCCCGGTGCGCGAGATGACCGACTCGTCGGTGATGCGCGCCAGGCCGAAGTCGGTGACCTTGGGTTCACCGTCTGGCGTGAGCAGGATGTTCTGGGGCTTCAGGTCACGGTGGATCACGCCCGCGTCGTGGGCTGCCTGAACCGCTTCCGCGACGGCCGCGACGAGCTCGGCTACGTCGCAGTCATGCTCAACGGGGAGCTCATTCGCCCGGCCGAGCTCCAGCAGGAGGTCTCCTAGGGTGCGGCCGCCCGCGACGTATTCCATCGCCAGCCAACCGACGCCTTCCGACTCGCCTGACGCGTACACCGTCACGATGCCCGGATGTGATAGTCGACCTCCTGCGCGGGCCTCGCGGGCAAACGTCTGCACGGTGCGGTCGCTGAGGCGGTCGGCGTGCAGGAGCTTCAGGGCAACTCGGCGTTCCAGAGTGCGCTGTCGCGCCTCCCAGACCTCGCCTTGGCCACCGCGACCGAGCCGTCGCACGAGCTCGAAGTCACCCACGATACGGGAGGTCGGGGTCGCAGGAGGCTCGACGTACCCGGAGTCGTGAAGTGTGCTGCTCGCTCGCGAGTCGAAGGCAAGTGCCTCCCGCATCAGCCTATCGAGCGCCGATTCCCCTCCGCCGGAGGACTCCTCGTCATCGATGGACTGGCGCACACGCTCGACCGTGCCCTGCAGCTCGGGCCGGCGCTCGGCGATTTCATCGAGGCTCTCGCCGAGATCTCGAACGACCTCTTCCAAGAGCTCGGCCAAGGGCGACTTGCGCCTTCGGATCGAGTCGTCTGCTGCGCTTGGGTCGTACATGGCTCCGGCGCGGATTCACGGCGATGGGTGACCGGCGACTCCGAGAGTCTTCGACGAGGATATCCGCCAACGCTCGATTCGACGACCACGACTCCTGCCCTCGATGCCTGGCGGCGGCGCATTGCCGAGCCTCTCAGTACGTCTCGAGGCACAGGGCCATCAGGGCTGTCGAGTACACACGCCCGCCCGCGTGCCCCCAAGGACCGACCGGGTCCCACGAGCCCTTGAAGTGTTGGTCCTTGCGCTGAGAATCCAACAGCGTCCTCTTCAAGGAACCATTCCATCTCCGCCAGTGCCGCCCCCCCACGTACCGCATGGCTCGTGAGCCGTGGTACCAGTAGTACATGTCACAGCCGAATTGACGCGGAGCCCATTCGGGAAGGACCTTCAGAAGCAGCTCGGCCTGCTTCATCAGCACGGCGTCCGTCGCAGGGTCCTGCCCTAGCGCGAGGCTGCAGGCCAAGCCGATGGCCGTCATCGCTTCGCCCTTTTCGGGCGGGAAGTGCTCGTTCTCGCCGGCGGCACGAGAGCTCCTCGAGCCCTGGCTGTCGTAGCCGACGCGGCCCGTCGAGTCGTCGGTCATCGCGGCGATCCAGTTCAGGGCCCCGACGTACGCCGCCGGATCGATATCGAGGCCGGCGCGCTCGGCGGATTGGAGGGCCTCGACCATCCAGCCCGTCACCGAAGTGTCGCTGTCGCCCATGGGAGGCATGTCGTAGCGCCACGCACCGTACGGGTTCCGCGCGGTCAGGATGTAGTCAACGGCCCTCTGCCCGCCTTCCAACAGGGCCCGACTGCGAGCCGACGCGGTCGCTTCACAGAGCGCGAGCGTCGCGATGCCGTGACCGTACATGTCGGCCTGGTCGGTCCGGTACCCGCCTGCGTCGGCTCGAATCAAGCCCGTGCGTTGGTCTTGGTTCTCTAGGAGCCAACGAATACCGGAAACGAGCTCTCTGCGGTACGGCCCGTCCCTGAGGCTGTTGCCAGAGCCGAGGAAAGCCAGTAGCGCGAGGCCCGTCACGCCGACGTCCATGTACTTGCTGCCCGGCCCGTCGCAGCCGCATTCTTGCGCCGCACGCACACGCATGAAGCCAGCGGAGCTCCAGCTACCGTTCGGTGATTGGTGACGGCTCAGCCACTCGAGTGCCTCGTCGAGCGCCCCTCCTGCGGCTGACCGCGAGCGCGACTGTGCACGCTGGACATCGTAATAAGGGGGGAGGCCGGGAATCCTTCCCGCGCTCATCTCAGACAAGGAGACCCAGGGCCGCAGCAAGTCGCTGGTGACCTGGCCAGGCGCGACCGGCTGCGTGGGCAACCGGCAGTCGAGGTGCCACACGATGCTGTGGGGCCCGGTGATCAGGTAGAAGCCGTAGGCGCGCAAAAAGCTCAGTCGATTCGCATTCCAGGCGCCGTCGTCGATCGACCACCTCCAGCCGAACGATCGCCCGCCAAAAATCGGTTGCAGCACGCCTTCGACCAGTCGGCGTGCGCGTTCGATCCCTGTTGGTTCTCGCCAAGAGATGAGCCGGAGCTCATTGAGCAATGCGGGCAGACTCGAGCCGCCCCGGCGAATGAGCTCCTGCGCATCGGAGCGGCGATCCTCAGAAGGCGTCGGGTTCAGGTAGTCCTTCAGATGCCGTTCGATTTGAGCTTGCTGCTCAGCCGCTATACCGGGTGCAGCGGACAGCGCCGGCACCTCGGCCAAGTCAGCAGGAAGCCCACTCGGATCGAAGACGGTCGGCTCCTTCTGCGGCTCGGCCTGCGGAGAGGTCGGGAGCTCGAAGAATCCCTCCGGCTCGGTCACCTCGCCGTGGTCGGCACTCACGAACTCGGGATCGAACGCGCGTCCATGGTGGAAGAACCGCCAGCGTCCAACAGGTCGCCCGCGATGCAGGCGCGCCTGAAGCATCGGCGATCCGTCCTCCCACGCGATCGTCCACGGCCCATGCGCTTCTCCGTCAAGGGTCCAGCCGCTGAAGCTCAGTCCGGCTTGCGCGCCCTCTCCCGAGACGAGCTGGTACGAGCCCGACAGTTCCGGGTCACGGTCGCCGTCAAGCGTCCAAAACTCCCACGCTCCCCCCGGTGCCCCGCGCTCGTAGCTTCCCGAGGCGCGCAGCTTTCCGTTCGGGTGCCAGAACTTCCAATCCCCGCTCCGCTCCCCGTCGAGAACGGTGCCCTCGATCGCCGTGTCGCCGTTCGGGAACGAGTGTGTCCAGCGAGCGAGTCCCTGGCCGCTGACGAGTTCGCCGATGATGGTTCCGCCCTTGCCCAACGGGGTTCTTCCACTCGGATCGGTTCGATTGTCTCCTCCACCGAGCTTCTTCGCCCGATCGGGCACGCTCCACACGCGTCGTACTTGGTTCGCGAAGGGCGTTAGCGTGGAGCAGGTGTCTCCCTTTCTTCGAGTTTCCCGAGTGGTTCCGAGCCCCGGCGGTGTCTGCCGGGCGAGCACGAGAGCATGACCGTGAATCAACTGCCCGAGGAACTCCTGCAACACCGTGACTTCCTGCACCGGCTCGCGACGAGCCTGATGCAGGACGACCACGAGGGCGAGGACTTGGTGCAGGAGGCCTGGGCGCGCGCCTGGCAGGAGCCGCCGCGGTCGCGGTCGGATGCGCAGAGCCTGCGCGCGTGGCTCGCGCGTGTCGTGCGCAACCGCGCCTCGAACATGCGGCGCGAGCACGCTCGGCGCCGCATGCGCGAGCGCCTGGCGGCGCGCCCCGAAGCTCTTCCGGCGGAGCACGGCATCGACGACGAGCTCGCGCTGCATGGCCGCGTCGCGGCGGCGGTCGCGGCGCTCGGTGAGCCGTACAAGCGCGTGGTCTTCGAGCACTACTTCCGCGGCCGAAGCCGCCGCGACGTCGCCGAGGAGCTCGGCGTGGCGCTCAAGACCGTCGAGTCGCGCCTGGCGCGCGGCAGGGCGCAGCTGCAGGCCGCGCTCGACGCCGACTTCGGCGGCCGCCGCGCGTGGCTCGTGTTCTTGGCGCCGATCGCGAAACAGTCGGGCCGTGCAGGTCTCGGAGCGGGAGTCCTCGGTATGAAGTGGAAGCTCGTGTCCGCCCTCGTGTTCGTGTCTGTGCTCGTGGCGACGTGGCGCTACGCGGGCGTTGGGCCAGCGGTCGCGCACGAGCCCCTCGCGGTCGCGAGCTCGCCAGCGCTCGCTGCTCCGAGCACCGCCGCCGACCTCGCCGAGGCGCGCACCGAGCCCGAACGAGTCGCCGGCGTACGGCCAGAGCCCGATGCCGCCACGTCCGAGGTCGTGACGCACGCCCCACTTCGCGGGCGCGTGCTCGCTCCTGACGGACACGCGCTCGGGTCCGTGCGCGTTCGGTTCGATGCGCACGGCTCGTCGCGCGAAGAGGCCTTCACCAGCGCCACGGGCGAATTCGCGTTCGACGCAGCCTCCGGCACCGGCGTCGTGCGGACGGCGGAGCCCGACCTCATCACGGTGCTGCGCGCCGAGGTCGACGACAACGGCGCGCGGCAGGGGTTGACCGTCGTGGCCGCGCCCAGCGGCTCCTTGTCCTTCGACGTGCGCGGCGAGCCGGTCGCGGACGCGGCGCTCGTCCTGTACCTCCCGCACGACTTCCGCGCACGCTTCGAGCAGGTGCTTGACCGCTCGCGCGACGTCGTCTTTCGCGCGCGCACGGCACCCGACGGCAGCGCGGACATCGAGCGCGCTCCGCTCGTCGTCGGCTGCACGGTGTGGATCACGTGCGCCGGTTACGTTGCGCGAGAGCTCACCGTCGACGCCGCGCACCTGGCACAGTGCGCGCACGGCGGAGTCATCGCGTTGCAGTTGGAGGAGCTCGCCGAGGAGGAGCGCGTCCTCCGCGGCCGAGTGCTCGACGAGTTCGGCGACGGTGTGCCGGGCGCCTACGTGCGCTACGGCGTCCGGCACACGAAAACGGGCTCCGATGGTTCGTTCGCGCTCGACCCGCTCGATCGCGCGCCGCGCCGCAAGGGCTCGTGGGGCGGTGCAGCGAACGAAGAGCACGACCTCGTCGCCGTGCGCGCGGGCTACCTGCCGGCGACCCTGCGACCGACGCTCGATTGGCGCGGCCAGCCACAATGGCCCGATCCGATCGAGCTACAGACGGACGCACGCTCGCTCGCGATCAGCGGTCGTGTCGTCGACGCAGACGGCACCGCGCTCGCGGGCTACAGCGTGTTCGTGAAGGAGGCACAGCTGATGGAGTCGGGCAAGACGCTCGAGGGCTTTCTGGCCGGAGAGGGCGAGCGCCTGCACGCGACGTGCTCGGACGACGCCGGGCGCTTCACGTTGGGCGGGCTCCTGCGCCGTGACTACACGATCGCGGCGATGGACGTGAAGACGCTCGAACGCGGCGAGTCCACGCCCGTCGCGGCTGGCGCCGTCGACGTGCGCGTCGTCGTCGCGGGCGACACGTGGCCGACGTTCGCCGGAACCGTGGTCGACCATCGAGGCACCCCGGTCAGCGGCGTCGTCGTCACGCCGTTCGCGGACACGCAGCGCGCGCGCGCCGTAGCCGGTGGCTGGACGCAGAACCAGGTGCGGAGCAGCCCGTTCACGACCGGCGCCGACGGCCGGTTCGAGCTCGCGCGCTTTCCGCGCACGGGCGCAAGGCTCGCCGTCGAGCACGCCGACGTCATGCACCGCTACGTCGACGTCGCGGCCGCGCGGCCCGAGATCGAAATCGTCGTGTCGATGCGCCTGCGCTTCCAGGTCGTCCTCAGCGACCCCGGCGAGGCCGACGCGCTGTGCATCCTCGACGCGTCCGGGCAACCGATGGAGCTGTACATCCAGAAGGGTCCGCTCTACAACAGCGGCGCCGACCCCGACATCGTCGACGGGCGCTCGCGCCACATGTTCGTCGCCGAGGGCGCGCAGACGCTCGTGCTCCTGCGCGACGGTGTCGAGGTGCGCCGCACGCCGATCGAGCTCGAGCCGCGCAGCGCGACCGAGCTCAGATTCTGATGGCCCCTTGCTTCAGCCATTGGCTCACTAGTGGTGTGATGCAGACAGTTGCGGTCTTGTCCCGAGTTCGCGCGTGCGTGCCACAAGGCGCGGCGACGACGCAACTTCGCTGCCAATACGGTGATACTGGGATTGTTCGCAGGAGCCGCAACGCCGTGGCGCGTGCATGCGGGCCGGGATAAGACCGCAACTGCCTGAATCACACCACTAGACTGGAGTTTCGCGGTTTCGCGAAATGTAGGTACGGTCCCGCGACACTCCAGTCTGGCCGCCCTTCGAACAGGATCCATCCCCCCAAGACGACATCTTTCCGTCGCTTGACAGACGCCATGCCGTCGGGAGAAGGAAGGCCATAGAGAATCGTACGGCCGCGAGGGGCCACTGCAGCTCACGGGCAGAAAACGACCTCCGGCCCATCGCTGAAGTTGTACTCGCTTCCACCTCCGGCCGGGTCGCGGTACCAACACTGGAAGTACCACGTCTGCCCGGCCGCGATCTGGCCGGCGGGAGACGGCGGCAACGTCAGGTCGACGTTGTGGGTCGGCGTGCCGGGGCCGGTCGGAGCTGCCGGGTACAGCCGGTACACCGCGTCCACCGACGAGCCGAGCTGCGGTCTGCTCCCGAGAAAACCGAGACGCTCCCTGCTTGCGCCCCGGCGTTGTCGTCACCAGGAGCACCGACGGCGAAGTCGGCCATACCGTCGTGGTCGAGGTCCCCGACGAAAGCCACCGACGTTCCGAAACCGTCGCCAGCCTGGGCCCCGAAGACCTCATCGATCGTCTGCTGGGCGGCGGCGGAAGTGGTGAGCAGTGCGCAAACGGTCAAGATCGTCGAAAACGGCACGGGCAAGCCTCCGGTTCGCCAGCGGAGCCTCCCCAGCGTACACCGATCCAGCGTACACCGATCTGCTCACGGGCGCGGAAGCGGCCGAGCTGGGTCTCGCTTGCCCCCCATGAGCCAGGATCAGTTGCGGATGTCGATCTTCAGGACGACCGCCTCACCGCTCGGAACACGCACGAGGTCGTGGTGCTCGTAGGCCCAGGCCTTCGACCGCGGGCGAATCCGCAGCGTCCAATCGCCGACGAACACCGGGTGAAGCTCGAGCCGACTCTCGCCGTTCAGCCTTCCGCCGTGGGATCGCCGGACGCCGCGTTCACCCCTCTGGTCGATTTCCACTACCAGGCCAGGCGCGAGCTCGCCATTCACGAGCACCTCCAACTCGATCTTGCCGGGGAAGTCGCTGATCCAGTCCAAGTCGATCTTCGTGCAGACACCCTGCTCGACGACCACGGTCCTCTGTTCGACAAACGAACACGATCGATTCGGCACGTCCGACGACGGCATCATCGAGTAGATCGTCACCTCTCCGGCAACGAGCGGCTCGACGCGATAGCTCCCGTCCTGCGCCACCGGAACCGCCACGAGCCACTCCGTTTCGAGGTCCTGCGAGTGCATCCCCTCGAGCGCCACGTAGGAGATCCCCGCGGGGCGAACAACCAAGTCAATGCCCGAGAAGTTGACGCCCGCGGGAGCGACGATGCGTCCGGAGATCGCTCCGGTCCCAGGCAACTCGAGCTCTACGGCGATACGGCCACCTGCCGCGACGGACACCTGCTCGACGCACGCGATCTGGCCGTGCACGGCCGCCAAGTCGAACTTGCCATCCGAGACGTCGGTGAGCTGAAAGCGGCCCGACGCATCCGATTCAGTCTTCCTCGATCGCGCATCGAACGAACCGCGCTCGGCCGAGCTCATCGAATGTGAGAAGAGCGGACTGTACGGCGACCATCCCTTGCGATGCGGAAAGAGGCTCACGCGCGCACCCTCTGCCGGAAACCCGCGCCCGTCATGTACGACGCCCCGCACGGTCGCCCCGCGGGAGAGCTCCCCGCGAAGGTGAACGACTCGCCCGGCATCCAGCTCGCCGGCACTCAGCTCGAGTGGCGCATACCCCTCGGCGCTGACGATCAGAGTCACCGCGACGGGGGGCAGATGCTCGTACCGGCCGTTCGCCGGATGAGCACTGGAAAGCTCACGCAGGCGGTGCACTCGATCGTGCACGCTCGCGTCGTCGAAACGCAGATCGAGCTGGTAGTCGAGCACCCGTTCTCCAGTCAACCGATCCGTCACCTCGATCGTCGCAGCCGCCTGTCCCTGCAACCGTGCTTGCAACCGCTCACCCGGCCGGACACCCGTACGCTTCCACGGCACGTAGCCCGGTGCTCGAACCTCGATCACGAAGACACCATCCTCGAGATCGTCGACCGCGTACCTCGCGTACCCACGACTCGACTTCGCCAGCGTCGCGGTTCGCACGGATCCATCCGCCGCCGTGCACGTAATGGTCTCGCTCGCAGGTTGGCTGAAGGCGGGGGAACGAAGACAGGAGACCTCGATCGCGATGCTCCGCCGTCGGAGCGGTTCGTCGGGCGGATCCACCGCACGGCGCACCTCGGCCGGAGATGCCGCGCCGAGCGAGTCCGTCCTCTTCAGGGGGGGGCTCGCCTCGTCGGCGTTCGAGCTCACCGATGAGGCGACGGGCTCTTCCCCAGACTGGGGATCGACCAGCTCCGGCCCCCGGATCCACCAGATCACAAGTGCGGCGGCGCCGATGCAGAGAAGCGAGAGGAGGTGGCGTCGTCGGTTCATTCTGGTCGGTTCCGCGGGGCTACCATGCCTGCCAACACTCGCAGCCGTCCAAGGTTCTCCGTTTTCGAGAATTGTGCGGACCAAACCCTCCTGCTTTGAATAGCGGCCCGCTCGGGGCGTAGTGCGACCACCGGACCAGTGGCGTGTGCGCTACCCTAGTGGTGTGACGCAGACATTCGCAGTCGTATCCCGGCCCGCATGCACGCGCCACGGCGTTGCGGCTCCTGCGACCAATCCCAGTATCACCGTATTGGCAGCGAAGTTGCGTCGTCGCCGCGCCTTGTGGCATGCACACGCGAACTCGGGACAA
>JAAELL010000091.1 GCA_024226735.1 bacterium
CACGTTTCGCCGGCCCTCGCCGCCCCTGGCTACGTTGCGCCTTCTCCGAGTATCCAGCGAATACGCGTCGGCGGCGCGCCTTGCCAGGAACGACGATGGCTCGCCGAAACCTGACACTTATTCTCGGACGGGCCCTAAGGGAAGCTGGCAGTCGCTGATCCGTTTGAGTCGAGTCAGTGCAACGCGTCGATCAAAGACGAATGCTGTCAGCCCCAGCTCCCCCGCGCCTCCACCGCGCGCCCTTCGATCTCGTGCTGGCGCAAGCTCGCGACGACGCGTTCGGCGGCCTCGACCGCGGCGTGGCCGGCTTCGGCGTCGACGGCGGGGCGCTCGCCGCTCTCGACCGCAGCGAGGAAGTGCGCCAGCTCGGCGCGTAGCGGCTCTTCCTCGTCGATCGGGATTTCGCGTGGCTTGACGATCGAGCCGTAGTCGAGGCTCGAGAGGTCTTCGCCCGCGGCGAGGCGCGTGCGCAGGCTGGCGAGTGCCTCGGCGTGATCGGCGGCCGAGAGCAGGACGCCGGCCTTTGCTGCGTAGTCGATCGACACGTAGGCGTCGTCGGCGAACGCGCGGAGCTTGCGTTCCGGCTTGCGCGCCAAGCGGGACGCGGTCAGGTTCGCGACGCAGCCGCCCTCGAAGACGAGCCTCGCGTTGGCGACGTCCTCGTGGGTTCCGAGCACCGAGACGCCGACGGCGGAGACGTCGACCAGGGGCGCGCGCGCCAGCATCAGCACGATGTCGAGGTCGTGGATCATCAGGTCGAAGACGACGCCGACGTCGATCGAGCGGAAGCTCATCGGGCCGACGCGCTGCGTCTCGATGAAGAGCGGGCGCACGCCGAGCTCGGCGGTGGCACGCACGACGGGATTGAAGCGCTCGGTGTGTCCGACTTGGACCGTGACGCCGCGCGCGCGAGCCAGGTCCGCGATCGCGCGCGCGTCGACCGACGACGGCGCGAGCGGCTTCTCGATCAAGCACGCCACGCCGCGCTCCAAGAGCGCCTCGGCGGCCGAGCGGTGATGGACAGTCGGCGTCGCGATGCTGGCGGCGCGGAGGTCGGGGAAACGCTCGAGGAGCTCGTCGACGCTCGTGCACGTCTCGCAGCCGTACTCGGACGCGCTCGCCTGCGCGCGAGCGGCGTCGTCGTCGACGACCGCCGCGAGCCGTGCTTCGTCGAGCTCGGAATAGACGCGCGCGTGGTGCCGGCCCATGCGGCCGACGCCGATGACGGCGACGGGGATCGGAGGGGAGTTCTTCACGCGCGCATGGTAGCGTTTGGCCATGAAGACGGTCTTGGGCATCGACGGGGGTGGCACCAGCACGCGGGTTGCCATCGTGACGTCGGACGGCGCGGTGCTCGGCATCGGCACGGCGGGTTCGGGCAACCTGCACGACGTCGGGCCCGAGGGCCTTCGCGAGAACGTCGGCGCGGCCCACGCGGCGGCTTGGAGCGCGGTGGGCAGGGAGCCCGAGCGAGCTGACGCCGCGTTCTTCGGCATGGCGAGCGTCGTCACGCCGTCCGATCGCGCGACCGTGAAGTCGATCGGGCAGAGCCTCGAGCTCGCGCCCGCGGAGGCGATGGAGGTCGATCACGACCTGCGCATCGCCCTGGCGGGAGGCCTCGGCGGTGGTGCCGGCATCGTGTTCATCGCCGGCACCGGATCGTCGTGCTTCGGACGCAACGCCGCAGGTGAGACCTGGATGGCCGGTGGCTGGGGCAGCTTCCTGAGCGACGAGGGCAGCGCGTTCGACCTCGGCCGGCGCGGCCTGATCGCGTGTGTCCGCGCGCACGACGGTCGCGGCTCGCGGACGGTGTTGTCGGACGTGTACCGGACGAAGCTCGGGATCGCGGAGTGGCGCGAGCTCTTGTACCGCATCGACGCCGACGGCCTGCGGCGGGCGGAGGTCGCCGCGCTCGCCCCGCTGGTGACCGAAGCCGCCGCGCACGGCGACGCGGTTGCGGTCGACATCGTGCAAGCCGCGACCGATGCGTTGTCCGAGGCGGTCGAGACCGTCGCGCGCAAGATCGGCGAACGCGCGCCCAAGATCGTTCCGAGCGGCGGGTTGGCGCACTCGGGCCCGGCCTACCGCGCGCCACTCGAGCGCGCGGTCCTGCGCCGCATTCCGTACGCGCAGATCGTCGACCCGACGCTTCCGCCCGTGCTGGGCGCGGCGTGCCTCGCGCTCGAGCTCGTGGACGCTGCGCCCGACGCCGCGGCGATGTCAGCGCTTCGCGGGTACGTCGATCGCAGGTAGCGGGAAGACCTTTGACGGGCTGCGCGCCTCGAGCAAGAGCTTCTCCATGCGCGCGAGGACCTCGGGATGCTCGTCCGCGACGTCGTTCTTCTCCCCGACGTCGCTCTCGAGATCGAACAGCTGCGTCGTCACGTCGCCGCGCTCGAGTTTCGGGCGCACCGCTTTCCACTGCCCGGCTCGCAGGGCCTGCTGACCGGCGTACTCCCAGTAGAGATAATCGTGTTGCGCTTGGCCCTCGTCTCCGAGCAACGTCGGAGCGAAGCTCACGCCGTCGAGGCCCTCCGGTGTCTTGGCGCCGACGAGCTCGGCTACCGTCGGCAGGACGTCCTGGAAAGCGGAGAGGTGGTTCGTCTCGGCGCCAGCCGCGATGCGTTCGGGCCAGCGTGCGATCATCGGCACGCGGATACCGCCCTCGTAGACGCTGCACTTGAGGCCACGGAACGGGCCCGCGCTCTCGAAGAACTCCGAGTCGGTGCCGCCGTTGAACGTCGGCCCGTTGTCGCTCGAGAAGAGCACGAGCGTGTTGTCGGTGAGCTCGAGCTCGTCGAGCAGGTTCAGGATGCGGCCGATGTCACGATCGAAGCGCGTGACCATCGCTGCGTAGGCGGCGCGCGGCCGCGGGTGGGGGAGGTAGCTCTTCTGGCCGAGGTAGTGCTCGGCGTCCCACTCGCGCGGGTACTGCTCCAGCTCTTCCGCGGGCACCTGCAGCGCCACGTGCGGAACTGGGGACGCGAAGTAGAGAAAGAACGGCTTCTTCGCGTTCTGTTTCACGAAGCCGAGCGCCTCCTCGATCATCAGGTCCGGCGCGTACTGCTGCGCCTGAAACCGATCGAAATACGCGGCTTCGGTCGCGAGCGGCTCACCGAGTTTTTGGTGAGCGCGAAAGTAGGCGTTGCCCTCGAGCACGTGCTTGGCCTCGTTGCGCCACAGGTGCGTCGGGTAGTAGTTGTGCGCCTTGCGCTGGCAGAGGTACCCATAGAAGTGTTCGAAGCCCTGCTGGTTGGGGTGACCGGTGCTGTCCGGTCCGCCGAGCCCCCACTTGCCGACCGCGGGGGTCGCGTAGCCGGCCTCTTGCAGGACGCTGCCGAGCGTCGGAGTGCCCGTCGGCAACGGGTACTGACCCTCGGGCTCGTCCCGACCCCAGCCGCCGTTCTCCCAGTTGTCACGCACGGTCGCGTGTCCGGTGTGCTTGCCCGTCAGCAGGACGCAGCGCGATGGCGCGCACACGGGGCTGCCCGAGTAGTGCTGCGTGAAGCGCATCCCCTCGCGCGCGAGGCGGTCGAGGTTGGGCGTCGCGATCTTCGTCTGGCCGTAGCTGCCGACCTCGCTCCAGCCGAGATCGTCGGCGAGGATGTAGACGACGTTCGGCGCGCGCCCGCGACCCTCGCGCTTCTGCCGGATCGCACCACCGTTCTCGCGGTACCACGCCTCGAGCTCGTCGGGCCAGCGGAACATCGGTAGTCCGGCACCGGGATCCCAGTCACCGAGGTGCGGGTTGGCCAGGCGCTCGGTCGGCCGTGCGTAGCGCCAGTCGCCGCGCGGGAAGGCTTCCTCGAGCAATGCGAAGAGCGCCGGGTCGTACGCCTCGAGCTCCTCGCGCGTGTTGACGTGGTTGTGCTCGCGATCGTTCTCGCGATTCGTGTCGAAGTACGACTGGACGCCTTCCGCCCAGTACTCCTTGTGGTTGGTGGAGGCGTACTTGTCCTTGTAGCGCCCGGCCTCCATCGCCGCGTGGTACGCGGCCTGTAAGCGTCCGTCGAACTCCTCGTCGACGACGGCGAGACCCATCTCGTGCATCGCGTGCGCGAACTCGTGGATCAGGATGTTCTCGGCGGCGTACGGGTCGCCCGGGTAGCCGAGCAGGTTCTCGGCGCCGCAGCTGACGGCAGGGCGATGCGGCGTCGCGCCGAGCCCGCGCGCGCGCCGGTCCCAGTACTTCTTGGGCTCGAGGTCGGAGTGCTCGGGGACCTGCGTCGTCAGTTCGTCGTGCGCCATGACGGCGAAGCGCACTTTCCCGGCGATGAGCGCTTCGCGGACGTCGTCGCGTCCGGCGAGCATGTGCTCGATCAGGAACGCGGCCTCGAACAGCGCGGCGTCTGGGGCGCGCTCCGATCCGATGATCGGAAAACCGCCGACACTGACGTGCTTGACGTAGAACGGATCGAGTCCGTAGTCCGCCGGCGGTGGCGTGCGCTCGTACGCGGGGCCCTGGAAGAACGTTGAGCCATGGA
This sequence comes from bacterium, assembly GCA_024226735.1. Classification (GTDB taxonomy): domain Bacteria; phylum Planctomycetota; class UBA1135; order UBA1135; genus JAAELL01. Next base: position 4,485 of record JAAELL010000091.1, read on the forward strand.
CTGGGGCCGCGACGAGCGGGAGGAGGAGGGCGATGCGCTGGAGCATGGAGAGAGGATAGCCCTCACGGGGAGATGAATGTGTCGACTCGTTCCAGCAACTCGATCGTACGCGCATCGAGGTCGGGCGCATCCGGAGCGGGCGCCAGGCGCACGGCGTCTCCCGCGGCGGGCTCGTCAACCAGGGCCTCGAACGCTTCGTCCGCTCGGGTTCGCACCCACTCGAGCCCCGCGGTCGGAACATGGGTCATCGCGACCATGTCCGCGCCCTGCCAGCACGTGTCCTCCGCCATGTCGAAGCCGCCACTTGCGCCGCCGGAGAGCTCGAAGAAGAGTGGCACGTCGCCGCTCGAGCGCTTGGAGTCGGGGTAGACGACTCGCAGAACGAGGTTCTCGGTGTCCTGCCACGGAAACCGCGCCATCGTCGACTCCGCTCGGGCCCAGCCGAGCTCGGGCGTCCAGGCTTGGATGATGTAGTGCTCCTGGAGTCGACCACTCGTCATCGTGCAAGCGAGGATGCGCGTCGGGACATCGGCCGCGATCAGGAGCGATGCGGCGACGTTCGCGTACCCGGTGCACACCGCCTTGCCGGACTCGATGCACTCGGATGCGCCCGCGTGCGCCCACCGTCGTACTCCAGGTTCTCGCGCAGGTACAGATTGAGGTCGCGCATCACCGAGCGGAAGTCGGTCTTGTCGAAGCCGGCGGCGGCCTTCTTGATGACCTTGTCCTTGACGCCGATCCCCGGAGCCGCCTTGAGGTGCGGCTTGACGTCCCGCGGCACCCTGCGTCCCGCGAGCTCGATGTTCGCACCGTCGCAGAGCGTTCGTTCGGTGACCAGCGCGAGCGTCTCGGCGCGCAGGTGGATCTCCTCGCTGCGCTTCATTGGCTTCAGCACTTCTGCGTCAGGGAGCTGAAGCCGCCGGGCTCTTTGGTCGTGAGGCGCGCGCAGCGTTTCCCGTCATGCGCGTCCTCGCGCGGGTAGTCGAAGTCCGGTGCCGGATTCTGGATCCCGCGCGGGTAGATCTCGAGCCAGCTCGAGCCTTGCGCTTCGAAGCTCCCGTTCTGGAGCACGTCGCCGGGCTCGCGAGCCGTCGCGGGGGATGTTGCGATGAGTGCGAGCAATGCCGACGTGAGCGTCCGAGTGATCATTCTTCGGTCCGGGCGTTGGTTGCGGATCGCGCGTGCTCGTGCCGAGTGCATTGTCGAGCACACCACAAGGTTAGCCGCGTCTCGGAAGCTGCACAACGGCGTGCTCCGGACCTAGGGAACATCCCGCTGCCGTTCCTGGTTTTCATCGGACTCGACTGAGAATGCGCCTTCTGTTCTGCCGATGGGTCGGCTGGATCTCCCAACCCGGCGAGAAGGCTCTCCTCCCCGGGCACCCGTGATGTGCAACCCAACCATGGCCCCGAACGAACGCAAGCGCCTGCCCGGACGCAGGAGTGCTGGTGGCTTCTCGATGGTCGAGGTCATCATCTCGACCGCAGTCCTGGCGATCTCGATGCTCGGCGCGCTGAACGCGCGTGTCGTCGAAGAACCTCCTGCAGGAGACGGCGGAGACGGAGGTCGCGCTGGAGCACCTGCGGACCGAGATGGCCGAGATCCTCTCGTCCGACGTCGCGACGATCTTGGCTGGTAACGCGAGTCATGCCGTGGGTGTCTCTCATCCCACGGACCTGTTGCTCGACGGCGTCGATCTCGAGCTGTCGACCCCCGGCTACGCGGCCGGCGACCCGAAGCCTGACACCCTGAACCTGCAATTCGAGCTGCGTTGGCAGTCGAAGAGCGGACGGCCCCGCACCCTCGAGCTGACCTGCGCCAAACGATGAGACCCCACGTGGATGTTGCTGTTCATGGACGGCACGCCTGCCACAAACGAGGCATGACCATCGTCGAGGCGACGTTGACGCTGTGCATCATGACGATCGCCATGACACCCTTCGTCGGCTCGCTCGGCCAGTTCCGCGACATGGAATCGGCCTCCGACGTGCAGTTCAATCTCGCTCGCGGCGCTTCGCGAGCGACGCGCAAGATCACGCGCGACCTGTCGCGCGGTGGCTACGTCGACGTTGGCGGGACGGCCTATCCCCTGACCCTCGACGAGGGTGACGCGGGGAGCCTGATCACGGCTTTCCAGCACCCCGCCGCGAACGACTTCGGCGGGGGCAACGACGAGATCGTGTTCGTCCTGCCCGTCGACGCTGACGACGACGGGTGGCCGGACGTTCTGGATGGCGAGCCTGTCTGGGGCGCGACGCGCGTGGCCTATCTCGTCGTGCCCGAGAACGACACGACCAACGCTCTCGTGCGCCGGGACGAGAACGGCTCCTCCGAGACGATCTGCCGCAACGTGGCGCAGGTCGTGATCGAGCGGCCTGCCGCGACCGGCTTCGCGATCCCGCTCGATGCGATCCGCATTCGGATCACGATGAGGAAGATGGGCAGCAGCGGTCATGTCTACGAGCGTGAGATCGAGCAGGTGATTCAGCTGCGGAACGGAGGGATGTCGATCTGAAGGTACGAATCTCGATCCGAGCGAGGCGACGCAGGGGGATGGCCCTCTTGTGGGCACTCCTTGTCGCTCTCTTCTTGTCCGCCTCGACGTTCTTCGTCGCGACGCTTTCGTCTTCGTCGAAGAAGCTGGCCGACACCAACGTCGGGCGTACCCAGGCGGAGCACCTGAGCCTCGCCGGCCTGCATCACGTCACCGACATCATGTACCAGATGCTGCGGTCGGAGAGTGATCTTCCGACGGCCGGCACGGTCCAGGTGGGGCAAGCGCAGGTCACCTACGAGCTCGAGTACCTGGCCGGCCCGACCGTCGTCGTCGACGGCGACGGGCTGCAGTCGTACGACACCGAGTACGGCCTCGAGGCGTCGATCGTCGTCAATGGCGTGCGCGACAGCGTCAAGCAGGTCGTCGTCGCGCGCCAGGTCCCGCTGTTCCAGTACGCGTTCTTCTACGAGAACGACATGCACTTCACCAACCCGGCGCCGATGCAGATCAACGGCCCGGTGCACTGCAACTCGGGGATCTACTTCTCCGGCCGGCGGTTGATGCAGATCAACACCAACGCGCTGACGGCGGTCGACGGAGCTTGGATGTCGGGCAAGTTCGGCGACCCGAGTTGGCTGTACGGCCAACAGACGACTGTCGACATTCGCAAGTGGGTCGACGACCCCAACGATCCGTTCAACCCGGTCGAGTACGGCTACCTGCAGCCGCAGCGCGTCCTGGACGGCATGGGGGTCACGAACACGAGCGGATTCGACTCGGCCTTCACGGGATACGACTCGAACACGGACGGCGACTACGACGACACGGGCGACTGGCTCCCGTTCGGGCCTGGCGCCGTCGAGGAGTTCGGCCCGCCCGCGACCTACACAGGCTCGGGCGACGGCCACACGCTGCGGACTGGCGAGCACGGCGTCGTGCGCGTGGAATCGCCGCCAGTCGAGAGCATGGACATGTTCGTCCCCAACGCGGACGGCGGCTCGCACGACTACGACGCCTTCCTCGAGCAGTACGTCGAGGTCACGCCCGGGACCGGGACGCACGACAAGGGGCCGTACCACGACAAGGCCGATCTCGCGATCATCATGCACGCGGACGGGTCTTGGAGTGCGTTCACCGACACGGGTGCGAACGTGACGGCGTCGATCGCGGCCGCGGTGAGCATCGGACAGATGTACGACGCCCGCCAGGCCGACGGCAGCGGTGCCTCGATCGACATGGCGGTGATCGACTTGGGAGCACTGGCGGCGACCGGGCACTTTCCGACCGGCGGCATCCTGTACACGGCCGCCTACGGCGCGGGGACCGGTACGGACGTCAAGGGATTTCAGTTGACCAACGGCGACACGCTACCGGGCGACGTCTCGATCGTGTCCGCCGACTCACTCTACGTCCAAGGCGACTTCAACACGGTCGCGAAGAAGTCGGCCGCCGTCATGGCGGACGCTGTCAATCTGCTCTCGAACAACTGGGACGGGACGAAGGCGCCGGGCGTCTTGCCGACGGCCGCGGAGACGACCTACAACATGGCGGTCTTGACCGGCGACACCGAGGCGACCGCGACGTCGGCCAACGGCGGCCCGCACAACCTCGTGCGTTTCCACGAGAACTGGTCTGGGTTCAACTGCTTCATCGTGGGCTCGATGGTGTGTCCGCACCACAGCACCAGTGCCACCGGTCAGTTCCGCGTGGGCACCGACTACTACCGGCCGCCGGTCCGCAACTGGTCCTTCGACACGGCGTTCTCGGACATTTCGAACCTGCCGCCCGGCACGCCGAAGTTCATCTCGGTCGAGAACATCGTCACCTGGTAGCTCCTACCCCAGGATCTCGTTCAGCACCCGGCCGGCGACGTCGGTCAAGCGGTAGTCGCGACCCTGGTGCGGGAAGGTCAGCCGCTCGTGCTCGATTCCGAGCAGGTGCAGCAGCGTCGCGTGCAGATCGTTGACGTGGACGGCGTCGACAGTAGCGGCGTAGCCGAGCTCGTCGGTCTCGCCGTGGCTGATGCCGCCGCGCACGCCGCCGCCGGCCATCCACAGCGAGAAGCCCTTGATGTGGTGGTCGCGACCCGAGCCCTGGCCCATCGGAGTACGCCCGAACTCGCCGCCCCAGATCACGAGCGTGTCGTCGAGCAGGCCGCGGCGTTCGAGATCGATCACGAGTGCCGCCGACGCCTGGTCGACCTCCTTGGCCGTGATCTCCATGCTGCCCTTGACGTTGCTGTGGTGATCCCAAGCGCGGTGGTAGAGCTGGATGAAGCGCACGCCACGCTCGGCGAGGCGCCGCGCCAGGAGACAGTTGGCGGCGTACGTGCCGTCGCCGCCGCGCGTGCCGTAGAGCTCGAAGGTCTCCTCGGGCTCGTCCGAGACGTCCATCAGCTCCGGGACGCTCGTCTGCATCCGGAAGGCAAGCTCGTACTGGCGGATGCGCGTTGCGATCTCGGGGTCGTGCGATGCCGCGTCGCGGATCGCGTCGAGCTCCGACACGGCGTCGATGACGTCGCGCTGCCGGCCGCGCGTGACGCCGTTCGGTGAGTTCACGTAGAGGACCGGGTCGGCCTCGCTGCGGAAGTGGACGCCTTGGAAGCGGCTCGGCAGAAACCCCGAGCTCCACTGGCGCGCCGCGATCGGTTGGCTCTGGCCGCCCTTGCCGACCGAGGTCAAGACGACGTAGCCCGGCAGGTCCGAGCTCTCATTGCCGAGTCCGTAGACGGCCCAGGCGCCCATGCCGGGGCGACCGGTCAGGCCCGAGCCCGTGTTCATCTGCGTGTGCGCCGGGTCGTGGTTGATCTGGTCGGTCTGCATCGAACGCACGATGCAGATCTTGTCGGCGATCGAGCCGACGCCCGGGAACAGGCTGCAGATGCTCTGGCCGGATTCGCCGTAGCGCTGGAAGGGATGTTGGGGTGCGAAGCAGCGCAGCTCGATGCCCTGTAGCTGCGCGATCTGCTGGCCCGCCGTGAACGACTCCGGCATCTTCTCGCCGTGCATCTCCGCGAGCTTGGGCTTGAAGTCGAGCGTCTCGAGGTGTGAGGGGCCGCCCGCCTGACACAGGTGGATCACGCGCCGCGCGCGCGGCGCGATGTGTGGAGGGTCGACGACGCCGCGCCCCCGCCCGCGCGTCTCTTGCGCGGGCAAGAGCGAAGCGAGCGCGGCGCCACCGACGCCGCGCAGGAACGTGCGCCGGGTGAGATCGAACCCGTTGAAGTCGAGCCCTCTGAAGTCGATCGAGCCGCTCATTGCACTTCAGCTCCGCGTCAAGGTCTCTGACAGGTTCAGGACGACGCGCGTGAGCGATGCCCACGCCGCGAGCTCGCTCGCCTCGGCGTCGCCTGTTGCCGGAGTGGTCAGTGCGCCCATGTCGAGGAACGCGCGGGCGGCGTCCGGGTCCGCGGCGTACTGGGTGCGGTGATCGATGAGCAGCGCCGTGAGGATCGAGCGCTCCTGCTCCGTGGGCGCGCGGACGAGGGCGTGCTCGAAGATCCAATCGATGCGCGCGTCGTCGTCGTCCCCGAGCGCGAGCGCCTGGGCCGCGAACGCGCGCGCGGCCTCGACGTAGGTCGGATCGTTGAGCAGCACGAGCGCCTGCTGCGGCGTATTCGAGAGATTGCGCGAGACCGTGCACTCCTCGCGCGTCGGCGCGTCGAAGGCCTCGAGGCTCGGGTGCAGGAACGTGCGGCACCAGAACGTGTACAGGCCGCGGCGGTAGAGGTCGGTGCCGCTGCTCACCTGCCATTCGCGCTTCGGGAAGTTGAGTTGCGCCCAGTAGCGCCGCGGCTGGTACGGCTTGACGCTCGGGCCGCCGACGCGCCGGTTCAACAGACCGGAGACCGCGAGAGCCGTATCGCGCACCATCTCCGCCTGGAGCCGCTGGCGCGACTGGCGCGCAAAGAGCCGGCCGGACGGATCCTCTTGCGCGAGGTCCGCGCGCCACTCCGAGGACTGGCGGTACGTGCGCGTCGTGACCAACCGCCGCACGAGGGCACGCACGTCCCAACCGCTGCCCGTGAAATCGAGCGCGATGCGATCGAGCAGCTCGGGGTGCGAAGGCCATTCCCCCTGCATGCCGAAGTCCCCGACCGAGTCGACGAGTCCGCGTCCGTGGAACAGTCCCCAGAGTCGGTTGACGAACACCCGCGCCGTCAGTGGGTTCTCGGGCGCCGTGATCCAGCGCGCGAGATCGAGTCGCGTCGCGCGGCCGTCGACGTCGAGTGTGCCGAGGAACGCGGGGACGGCCGGGGCGACTTCCGCGCCCGACTCGTTCATCCCGTCGCCGCGCGGCAGCACGCGCATCGCGCGCGGCTCGCCGGTCATGGCGACGAGCATCTCGGGGAACGTCGCCTCGAGCTTCTTGTGCTCGTCCTCGAGGGTCGCCTTGCGCTCGCGCGCGCCGGCGAGGGCCGGTGCGAGGTTGCGGTAGTGGGCTGCGACGAGCTCGCTCTGTTCGGCCGAGCGTGCTTCGGGCGCAACCTCGAATGCGGCGAACACCTCCGCGCTCAAGCCACCGAGCCTCAGTCGCGGGTCCGCCGTGACGATTCCCGCGCGATCCCAGTGCGCCCGTCCGCCGAACTGCGTGAAGGCCATTCCGTCGATCACCGCCCCCGGCTCGAAGCCGACGTTCGCCGGATCGACCGAGAGCCGCACCCATTCGCCCGTGGCCGGCAGAGCGCCGTGCGGCCGGTGGTCGGGCCCATCGCTGCCGATCGTGCCGAAGGGGATTTCGTCGTCGCCCCAGAACGCGCGGTGGCTCCACCCGCCGGAGTGGAATTGCAGCATCACCGTCTGCGGCGGATCGTCAAGGTCGAGCCGCACGTGGGCGACCAGCCGGTCGCCCGCACCGACGGTCAGCTTGTGGCGCGCGCCGTGGAAGAAGTGTTGCCGCGTGCCGATGCCGCCCTGTGTGCGTGAGCGCTTGCCCGAGAAGACCGGGCTTCGCGGAGACGTCCCCTGCTGCGAGCGCGGCCTCGATTGCATCGCCGGCGAGCACGCCGCCCTTGAGGGCGAAGAAGACACCGGAGGAGAAGACGGGGTCGAGGAAGCCCAACGCGTCGCCGGCGAGGACGAGGCCGTCAGCGGCGCAGTAGCGCGAGCGGTACGAGAAGTCGCTCGTCACCCGGAACTCGCCCGTCGGCTTGCCGGGGGCGAGGTGCTCGGCGATCCAGGGCTGGGCGTCGATCTCGCGCTCGAAGATCTCGCGCGGCTCACGCGTGCCCTTGTACAGGTAGTCTCGCTCGCCGACGATGCCGACACTGACGCGGTCGTTCGCGAGCGGCAGGTACCAGAACCAACCCTTCTGCGGCAGGTACGCGATCGTCGTCGCGCCCTCGTCGAGCCCGGGGTCGCGGAGCGCGCCGTCGTAGTAGGTCCAGATCGCGATCTTCTTGAGGTCCTCGTCCGGGACGCGCCAGCGGTTGCGTGCCTGGGCGAAGGCGTCCCGGCCGCTGGCGTCGATCGTGACGGACGCGTGCAGGATACGCTCCTGACCGCCTTTGCTCTTGGTCCGGATGCCGGTGACGCGCCCGTCCTTCCACAAGAGCTCCTTGGCCGCCGTCTCGTGCGAGACCTCGGCGCCGCGTTCGACCGCGGCGTCGAGCAGGAGCTGGTCGAACTTGGAACGTACGACCTGCCACGTGCGCGAGCTCGGGTGGTCGGCGTGCTGGAAGAAGTAGTAGGGCTTCGAGCGCACGCCTTGGGTCGAGACGAACTGCACGCTGTGCTTGTGGACGGTGAAGCCGGACGCGTCGAGCTTCTCGGTCAGGCCCAGTCGGTCGAGCGGGAACCAGCAGTGGGGGATCAGCGACTCGCCGACGCGGTAGCGCGGAAACGGCTCATGCTCGACGATGTGCACCTTGCGGCCATGCTCGGCGAGCACCGCCGCGCCGCTCGCGCCCGCGGGGCCCGCACCGATGATGGCGACGTCGCAGCACTGATCGGTGATCTCTTCTGGGGCGATCCCTTGCGTGTCCTTCATTGCAGCTTGATCCAGCGTCGCGCTTTCAAATCGTACCGCGGCAGCGCGCCGGGCTCGGTCGCTTCGACCGGAATGCGCAGGCTCCAGGCCTTCTTGAAGGCACTCTCGAGCTCTGTGCAGATCTCGGTCGGGTCGGGGTGCGCGGGATCCGGTTCGATGCGCACGCGCACTTTGGTCATCGACCCGCGCTCGTCCAACTCAACCAGGTATTCGGCGATTCCCGCGACGCCGCGCACGACCTGGTCGACGGCGCTCGGGTACAGGTTGACGCCGCGCACGACCTCCATGTGGTACTCGCGCGCGAGAATGCCGCCGGCGAGCTGCAGGGTGACGGGCTCGCCGGGTCGCGGCGGATCTGGACAGGCGCGCACGAGGTCGCCGGTCCGGTAGCGCAAGAGCGGTGAGCCCTTGCGGCGCAGGCTCGTGAGCACGAGCTCGCCCAGGTCGTCGCTGCCGACCTCGAGCGGCGCGCCGGTCGCGCGGTCGACGATCTCGCACAGATACGACGACTCGACGACGTTCACGACGTCGGCCCGACCGTCGAGCTGGTAGGTCACCGGCCCGATCTCGGTCATGCCGTAGTGGTCGTAGATGTGCGCGCCGGGCCAGGCGGCCTCGAGATTGGCGCGTGTCGCGGGCACGCTCCCGCCGGGCTCCCCCGCGACGATCAGCTTGGTGATCGCGAACGAGGCGGGGTCGAGACCTTCACTTCTGGCGACCTCGGCGAGGTGCAACGCGTACGTGGGCGTACATGAGACCACGGTGATCGCGTTGGCTTGCATCACGCGCAGTCGGGTCGAAGAGTCCATCGCGCCGCCGGGAACGACGAGACAGCCCATGCGGGCAGCGGCCTCGAATCCGAGCCAAAAGCCGATGAAAGGGCCGAAACCCGCCGCGAACAGGATCCGGTCCGCGGCGGTCACGCGGGCCGCTTCGAGGACGTGCTGCCAGCCGTCGAGCAGGGCCTCCCACGACTCTGGCGTGTCGAGCCAACGCATCGGTTGACCGGTCGTCGAGCTCGTCTGGTGCAGCCGGCTGTAGCGCTCCGGCGCGTACGTCAAGTTGGTGCCGTAGGGCGGATGGCGCGTTTGATCCGTCGCGATCTGGGGCTTGGTCGTGAAGGGCATCGAGCGCCGAAACTGCTCGAGACTCGCGAGCTCGCCCGTCAGCCCCGCCGCTTCGAGAATGGGCGCGTAGAACGGGTTTCGGCCGCGGATCTCGGCAAGGAGGTCGCGCAGGAGCTCGAGCTGGTGCGCTTCGAGTTCGGCCCGTGTGTGGAAGTCTCGGTCGATCCTGGCTCGGCTCATGCGTGCAGGGAGCGAGATCGAGCGTCTCCGTTGTGTACGGGGGCACTCCTCGCGCACGCCGACGCTACCATGTCGCGCCCCCAATCGCTCCCTCCCCCCCGCCTCACCCATGCGCAACTCGGTGCTAGTCGCCGCTGCACTCGCCGCTTCGTCTCCTCTCGCGCTCGCGCAGGAAGGCGAGTCTCCCCCGTCCGGCGGCCTCTTTTTCTCCGACGATCAAGGACGAGACGAGGGCGACACGATCGTGATTGCCCGCAAGCGCGAGGAGGTCCTGGAGGACGTCCCGCAGAGCATCACGGTCGTCGATGCGGACACGATCGAGGCGGCGGGCCTGCGGACCGTGCGCGACGCGTCCGTGCTCGTTCCGAACCTCAACGTGACCGAGTTCAGCTCACGTCGTCTCAGCTTTCCCTACCTGCGCGGGATCGGGTCGGGCCTGGGCGAGCCGGCCGTGGTCACCTACGTCGATGGCGTGCCGCAGCTGACGACGGGCAGCTCGAATCTGCCGCTCGTCGACCTCGACCGCATCGAGTTCCTGCGTGGCCCGCAAGGCACGCTGTACGGGCGCAACGCGGTCGGCGGCTTGATCCACCTGATCAGCCGCGAGCCACAGGCCACGCCGCGCTGGGATGCGAGCGCCTCGTTTGGCGAGTTCGACTTCCAGGAGTACAGCCTGTCGTATTCGGGCCCGGTCGGATCGGACGACATCCTGCTGAACTTCTCGGCGCGCCAGACGCTGCGCGAGGGCTTCACCGACAACGATTTCACGGGCAACGACGTCGACGACCGGGACTCCTTCTACGGGCGCGCGCAGCTGTACCTGACGCCGACCGACGACTCGTCGCTGCGCATCGGCCTGTACGGCGAGACGGCCGACGACGGCGGTTTCGTCCTGAACGACATCGAGGCTCTGAAGGACGATCCGCACACGATCAACCAGGACTTCGAGGGCGTCGCCGAGCGCGATGTCTTCTCGCCGTCGGTCGTCTACGAGCTCTACGGTGACGGCGTCGACTTCACTTCGATCACGTCGTTCACCGACTGGGACGTCAAGGAGACGTCCGACTTCGACTTCAGCCCGTTCGATCTCGTCGTCCGGACTACGGAAGAGGACCAGGAGTACTTCTACCAGGAGCTGCGCTTCTCCTCGTCGAAAGACGACGGGGCACCTGCGGGTACCACGCAGGTCAACTGGGTCGCGGGCTTGAGCGGATTCGTCTCGGACTCGAGCCGGTCGAGTGCGAACGATCTTCGCGTCGGCTCCGTTCCGCCCGGCTTCGAGGGGATCGCGACGGACAGCGGCGACTTCGACGACGAGGCGATCGCGGCGTTCGGCGAGGTGACCGTGGAGTTCGCGGAGAACTGGGAGGTCAGCATCGGCGGACGCTTCGACCACGAGTCGAAGGAAGCCGACCTCGATCAGCTGTTCGAGGGGGCCGTCACCACGACGTCGACGGAGGAAGGCGATGAGGACTACGATGAGTTCGTGCCGCGCCTCAGCGTCGCCTACGACGCGAACGAGAACACGCGCTTCTACGGGCTCGCCGCGAAGGGCTTCAAGGCCGGCGGGTTCAACGCGTTCGATCCGGCCGACGCCGACGTCGAGTACGGGACCGAGGAGAGCTGGACCTACGAGGCTGGCGTCAAGGTGTCTTCGCCCGACGGTCGGCTGCGCATGTCGGCCTCCTTGTTCTACATCGACTGGGAGGACATGCAGATCTCGCTGTTCGATCCGGCCGCGGGAGGCTTCATCGACAACGCCGGAGAGTCGAACAGCAAGGGCATCGAGGTCGAGGTCGCAGCCAAGGTGACCGAGGGCTTCGACGTGCTCGCTGGCATCGGCGTGACCGAATCGGAGTTCGACGATTTCGAGGACTCGTCCGGGAACGACTTCGCCGGCAACGAGCTTCCGTTCGCGGCGGCCTACACCTGGAACCTCGGCGCGCAGTACTCGCACACCGTGGGTGAGGATTCGCGCTGGTTCGTCCGCGCCGACTTCGTCAACTACGGCGATTTCCACTACGATCCGAGCAACGCGGAGGAGGAGAGCTACGATCTCGTCAACGTCCGCGCCGGGATGACGAAGGGCGACTGGGGCCTCGACCTGTTCCTCAGGAACGCGTTCGACGAGGAGTACATCCCGATCGCCGTGCCGCTGGGCGGCGGCTTGTACGTTGGAGAGAACGGCGCACCGCGCATGTTCGGAGCCACGTTGCGGTTAAGTTTCTGAACGCAGCCCCTGCCGAGACACGGATACGATGCGAAGCCGAACGAAGACCCCGAGGACCGCGATGATCCACCTCCTCCCCCGCGCCATCCTGCTCCTGGCCGCGACCGCCATCCTCCCACAGTGCGCTTCCGAGCAGCGCGCCGTGACGCTCGATGCCGCGCGCCCCGCCACCGTCGACGACGAACGCCTCGAGGGCTGGCTCGAGTGGCGTGGCCCGCAGCAGATCGGGGTGTCGCTGGAGACGGGGCTCGTCGACAAGGTCGAGGTCGATGGCGCGGGACAGCTCTGGTCGGTCGACCTCGGCAGTCGCGGCACGCCGGTGGCGACGGGCGACCGCGTCTACCTGATCGGGTTCCGCGGCGAGGACGCCGACCTGCAGGAGATCATCACGTGCCTCGACGCCAAGACCGGAAGGACGATCTGGGAGCACGCTTACAGCGACTTCGTCTCGGACGTTGTCTACGACCGCTACGCGATCGGCAGCCCGGCGATCGACCCTGACACGGGCAACGTGTTCGCGCTGACCTCACCTGGCCGCTTCATCAGCTTCGACGCGGACGGCAACGTCCTCTGGGAGCACTCGCTGATGGAGGAGTTCGGCCGGCTGACCTTCCCCAACGGCCGCACCGGCGCCCCCGCGATCGACGGAGAAGTCGTCGTCGTGCACGTCATCTCCTCGCACTGGGGGCCCGAGGCCCCGGCGCGCGACCGCATCTACGCGTTCGACAAGTACACGGGCAAGCACCTCTGGACGGCGACGCCGGGTGAGGTTCCCAAGGACAGCTCCTTCTCGCGCCCCGTGTTCGCCTGGGAGGGCGGCCGGCGCGTGCTCTACGTCTCGACCGGCTGCGGCAACGTCGCCTGCATCGACGCGCGCACGGGCGACTCGATCTGGCGCAAGAAGCTGTCGATCGGCGGCGTCAACTGCTCGGTCCTGCCCTACGGGGACGACATCATCGCGATCCACGGCAAGGAGAACGTCGACTTGTCGACGATCGGGCGCATGCTCTCGATCCCCACCGGGACCGTGCCGGCGGAAGGACAGAAGGGACCCGCGGTGCTCACCGCGGAGCAGGAGAACTGGCGCACCGACCTCGTCGCGTTCACCAGCTCGCCCGTGCTCGTGGGCAACCGCGTGTACGCGACGGTGTTGACCGGCGAGCTGTGCTGCATCGACGCCGACACCGGCAAGATTCTGTGGCACGAGAAGCTCGGGCCCGACCAGATCCACGCCTCGCCGCTGGCGGCGGACGGAAAGCTGTACGTGCCGATGAACAACGGCTCGTTCTGGATCGTCAAGCCCAGCGACGAGGGCCCCGAGGTGCTGTCGCAGGTCCAGCTCGAGGGCAACTGCCTCGCCGCGCCCGCGGTGTGGAACGGTCGCCTGTACGTGCACACGACCAAGAAGCTGTACTGTTTCGGCACCGGCGAGGCGCCGGGCCGGACCGCGGCGCCGGAGGCCCCCGAGGCGCCCGCGGTCGGCGACCCCGTCCGCCTGCAGCTCGTTCCCGCCGACATCCTGCTCGCGGTCGGTGAGGAGATTCAGTACGGCGCACACGTGCTCGACGCTCACGGAAACGTCGTCGCGGACTTTGCGCCGGGAGAGTTGAAGCTCGAGGCCCCGCCGATCCTGAGCGCCAAGGGCGATGGAGCATTCACGGCTTCGCGCCCGGGCATCGGGCTGGTGAAGGCGACCATGGACGGCAGGAGCGCGACGGCGCGCGTGCGCACCGTACCCGAGCTCGAGTACCACCAGGACTTCGAGGGCTTTGAGCTCGCGCCCCATCCGAAGGAGGACGGCGTGCAGTTCGCCAGGCCGCCGAGCCACTGGACCGGCGCCGGCAAGAAGTGGGAGGTGCGCGAGCTCGACGGCGAGAAGGTCCTCGCGCGGACGCTCGACACGCCGCTCTTCCAGCGCGCGATGGGTTTTCTCGGGCACCACTCGAACTCGGGCTACACGATGCAGATGGACATCCTGTCCGACGGCAACCGCCGCATGATGTCGTCCGCCGGTGTCGTGAACCAGCGCTACCTCATCGCACTGAAGGGCAACCACAAGGAGCTCGAGATCTCCTCGAACGACTGGCGCATCAAGGAGAAGGTGCGCTACCGCTTTCGGCCGAAGACTTGGTACACGCTCAAGACGCGCGTCGACGTGGCGGAGGACGGCTCGGGCGTCGTGCGCGCCAAGGTCTGGAAGCGCGACGAGGCCGAGCCGGAGGCCTGGACGCTGGAGGTCGAACACAAGGACGCGCACAAGAACGGAGCGCCCGGATTGTGGGGGTTCGTGCCCCAGAGCCGCTTCCGCGTCTACGTCGACAATCTGTCGATCACACCGAACGAATAGGGCCGGTAGGCTAGACACCAGTACGCTAGGCACAGGCCGCACGGACGTCATCCCATGAAGAAGCTCATACTCCCCGCCACGCTCCTCGCCACCGCGCTCGCTCCGGGCGTTTTCGCCCAGGCTGGCGACTGGCCCACGTGGGGCCACGACATGACGCGCAACATGACCAGCAGCCAGACCGGTCTGCCGGAGACGTTCGTCGCGGGCGAGTTCATCGGGGCGACCGATGAGATCGACATCAAGACGACCGAGAACATCAAGTGGATCGCCAAGCTCGGCTCCCAGAGCTACGGCAACCCCACGGTGTCGAACGGTCGCGTCTTCGTCGGCACGAACAACGACGTTCCGCGTGACGAGCGCTACAAGGGCGATCGCTGCTGTCTCTACTGCCTCGATGAGAAGTCGGGCGACCTGATCTGGCAGCTCAACGTGCCCAAGCTCGGCACGGGCAAGGTGTCGGACTGGGAGTTCCTCGGGATCTGCTCGTCGCCGACGGTCGATGGCGACTTCGTGTACATCGTTACGAACCGCTGCGAGGTGATGTGCCTCGACGTCAAGGGACTCAGCGACGGCAACCAGGGCTTCAAGGATGAGGGCAAGTACAACGCGGGCCCCGGCAAGAAGGAGATGAAGCTCAAGGAGACCGACGCCGACATCATCTGGGTGATGAACATGATCGACGAGTGCGGCGTGTTCCCGCACAACATCACCTCGAGCGCGGTGCTCGTCGCCGGCGACAAGCTCTGGGTCAGCACGTCGAACGGCGTCGACTATGGGCACGTCGAGACGCCGGCGCCCTTCGCACCGAGCCTGATCTTGGTCGACAAGAAGACCGGCAAGCTACTCGGCGAAGAGCAGTCGGGCCTGTCCGAGCGCATCTTCCACTGCAACTGGAGCTCGCCCGCGTACCTCGAGACCGACAAGCTCAGCCTCTGCATCTTCGGCGGCCCCGACGGCTGGATCTACGCCTTCGAGCCCAAGACGAACGAGGTCGAAGAGGACGGCGAGAAGTACAACGTGCTCGTCGAGCGCTGGCGCTTCGACGCGAACCTGCCGCACTACCGCGTCAAGGACGACGGCAAGTTGCGCAAGTACGCGACGCGCGACGGTCCGAGCGAGATCCTCGGCACGCCGGTCGTCGCGAACGGACTCGTCTACGCGGTCATCGGCCAGGACCCCGAGCACGGTGAAGGCGTCGGCAACCTCGTCTGCATCGATCCTTCGGGCAAGGGCGACGTCACCAAGACCCACCAGGTCTGGAACTACGACAAGATCCACCGCTCGCTGTCGACGCCATCCGTCGCCGGCGGCCTCTTGTACGTCCCGGACTACTCGGGCTTCGTCTACTGCATCGACGCCAAGACGGGCAAGGAGCAGTGGGTGCACGACACGAAGGGCCACATCTGGAGCTCGACCCTCGTCGCCGACGGCAAGGTGTACATCGGCAACGAGGACGGCTACATGACGATCCTCCCCGCCGGCAGGAAGTATTCGAAGGACAAGATGGTCGAGGTCGACATGACCTCGCCGATCTACTCTTCGACGATCGCTGCGAACGGCGTCCTGTACGTCGGCACGCACACGCACCTGTTCGCGATCGAAGCCGCCAAGGGCGAATGACGGCGCGGCACGTTTGGATCCTCGTCGGCGTCCTTGCCGTCTTGCACTGGGACTTCTGGTGGTGGGACAACAAGACGCTCGTCTTCGGCTTCATGCCGATCGGGCTGCTGTACCACGCGTGCTTTTCGTGCGCGGCCGCGCTCACGTGGGCGTTGGCCGTGCGCTACGCGTGGCCGGACGAGCTGGAAGCGTGGGCTGACCAGAAAGGCGACGGCTGATGCCGGCAGCTGATCCGACCCCGCTGTGGGTCGTGTTGGGGTACATGTCGCTGCTGATCGGCCTCGGGCTGGTCACCAAGCGCTTGTTCCGCGGAACCGCCAGCGACTACTTCGTCGCCGAGCGCTCGATCGGGCCGTTCCTGCTCTTGATGAGCGTCTTCGGCACGACGATGACCGCGTTCGCGCTCGTCGGCTCGACCGGCAAGGCGTACGACTCAGGGATAGGCGTGTACGGCCTGATGGCGTCGTCGTCGGCGCTCGTGCACTCGCTCGTCTTCTTCCTGATCGGGATGAAGATGTGGGCGATCGGCAAGCGCTACGGGTACGTGACCCAGATCCAGTACTTCCGCGCGCGCTTCGACTCGAACGGCCTCGGCTGGCTCCTGTTTCCGATCCTGGTCGCGCTCGTGATCCCGTACCTGTTGATCGGCCTGCTCGGCGCGGGCTCGGTCATGCGCGGGGTGACGGTGGGCATGTTCCCGGAGACCTTCGCCGGCATCCCGAACCCGCGCGGCGAGGGCATGCTCTTCGCCGGCGCGGTGCCGCCGTGGGTGACAGGCCTGGTCGTGTGCGGGGTCGTGCTCTTCTACATCTTCCTCGGCGGCTTGCGCGGCGCGGCCTGGGCGAACGCGATGCAGACGATCGTGTTCATGATCACGGGCGTCGTCGCGTTCTACCTGATCTCCGACAAGCTCGGCGGGCTCGAAGCGGCGACCCAAAAGGTCGTCGACGGCTCGCCCGAGCACCTCTCGCGCAAGGGCAAGATCGGCCACCTGCAGTTCCTGACCTACGGCTTCGTCCCGCTGTCGGTCGGGATGTTCCCGCACCTCTTTCAGCACTGGCTGACCGCCAAGAACGCCAAGACGTTCCGTCTGTCGGTGATCTTCCACCCGCTCTTCATCATGATCGTCTGGGTGCCCTGCATCCTGATCGGGATCTGGGCGGCCGGCACCGGTGTCACCGCGCCGGGCGGCAACTCGAACGCGGTGCTCGCCAAGATGGTCGGCGCGACGCTCCAGCAGCCGCTCGTCACCGGCATTCTGACGGCGGGCATCCTGGCGGCGATCATGTCTTCACTCGACTCCCAGTTCGTCTGCCTCGGCACGATGTTCACCCACGACATCGTCGTGCACGCGTTCGGCAAGGAGCGCTTCGACGACAAGACGAAGGTGATGATGGGACGCGGCTTCATCTGCGCGGTCGTCGCGGTCACCTACCTGCTGACCTTCTTCCCGCCGCCGCACATCTTCGATTTGGCGGTGTGGTGCTTCAGCGGCTTCGCGAGCCTGTTCCCGTTGGTGTTCGCTTCGATCTACTGGAAGCGCGTGACCAAGCCGGGCGCCTACGCGTGCATCCTGACGACGGCGGCGACGTGGGGCTGGTTCTTCTACGACGGCCTCGTGCGGCCGTCGCTGGCGGGCGAAAAGCAGGACGGGGACTACCTCGTCTTGGGCGCGATGCCGGTGACGTTCATCTTCGCGGCGTCGGCGGCGGCTCTGGTCCTCGTTTCGCTCGCGACGAAGCCGCCGCGAGAGGATGTGGTCGAGCGGTATTTCGTGAGCTGAGCTCTCCGGAACGCCTTCATTCCATTGGCTGCTGCGCGTGCTGGAAGAAGAACTTCCAGTGCAGCGCCAGCGCCGTCAGGACGGCGGCGTGCCACAGCTCGTGCGGGCCGATCACGCCCGGCACGATCGTCGGCCACTCGAGGCCGAGCAGAATCGCTCCGACGGAGTAGACGACGCCGCCCTGAATCAGCAGGTGGACCTGGGACGTGCCCTCGCGCCGCCACACCAAGAGACCCGCGAGTCCGGCGATCCACCCCATCAGTAGGTAGACACCCGTGCCGAGCCCACGCGGGAGCTCGTGGTAGAAGACGCTGAACAGCGTGATGCCGGTCGCCGCGACGAGCCACATCAAGGCGAGCACGCCCCAGCGCGCAAAGCCGCGGAAGAAGAAGCCTTGAACGGGCGTATGCGTGCCGGCGATCAGCGCGAAGATCGCGGCCTGGTCGAGCCGCCCCAGGACCGCATGTGCCGTCGATCCCTCCCGCAGCATGTGGAACACGCCGCTCATCGACAGCAGCAGGACGCTCGTGAACGCGAAGACCGTGAGGAACAGCACGCGACGGGCGTCGCCCCGCGCACGCCGCACGAGGATGACGCCGAGGACCGCGAACGTCGCCGCTCCGAGGAGATGGCTGAATGCGGAGAGGGGCTCGTGGAACCCGGGGAGGGGGTGGATCTGGGCGGTCATGAAGGGGGCAACTGGGCGAACGCGGATCGCAGGAAGCGCGAGCTCGCGGTGCCGGAATCGTGGCTCCAAGACTGTTGGGCCACGCACGCGGCCTGTCGCACGGAGCCCAACTGCGCATTAGCTCGGACTATTCATGACGCTTCCGACGAGACGCGCCCGATTCGTCCGTATTGGCGCCTTCGGTGCGGCTCGCGGTACTTCGGCTTTTTGCCTCACGGGTTGCGTGCCGCATCCGGCGGCGCAGACGGGCCCTCTGGCCCCGTCGAGTACGCAGGACGCGGCTACGGGCGAATCGGGCGCGTCTCGTCGGAAGTCTCATGAAAAGTCCGGGTTAGGTCAACGACTTGTGCAGGAACGGGCGAGGCCCACGCAGCGATCCAAGCGGCTTCCAAAGGCACCGGACGGGGGGGCGGGAGCGCTGGTCTAGCAGCCCGTTGAAAAAGTCATTCGGCGCCATGACGACATCCTCCACGCCCGGTCGGCACCTGAAAGCCTCCCCGAATCCACGAATTCGCCTACGTTTCCAGGCGCCAACCGGACGCGGATGCTGTCGCCCTGGCA
>JAAELL010000092.1 GCA_024226735.1 bacterium
TGCGCCTTGCAGCGAACGCGTACGCACCGACCAAAATGCCGCACAAGAGTGAATCACACCACTAGGCCGCGGGGCACCGCGCCGCCCCAAGGCGCGCAGTCGCTCGATCGCGGCGCCCCGTTACGTCCCTACACCGTCGCCGAAATGCGCCAGCTCGCGACTCAAGATGGACGCGCCGTCGCGCGCGGAGGCGGCGAGCGGCGGCGTGTACGACATGTTCTGGTGCTGGGACGAGCCGGTCTCCGGCGCACTCATCGTTTACTTGACGGACGGGTACGTGCTGCACGCGGAAGCGCGCAGGATCGAGTAGGCGCCGCAAGGGCGCTTTCAAGAGAACGGCGCGAGGATGCGGATGGCCGTGTGCCTTCACTGCCCACGCGTGATCAACATCTCGTACACCGCCCCGTCGCGCTCGTTCGGATTGGCGTCGTTGTCGATGCCCCCGTCGACGATGTAGAACGACTCGCCACCCTGCACGCCCGAGGACGGGCCGATCGAGATGCCCTGCATGCCGATCGGTGATGGCGAGAGGCTCGAGAGGTCGAAGCTGCGCACGAACGAGCCCGAGGTCGTGAACTCGTACAGGCGCTCGTCCGGGTCCGACAGCACGAAGAGGTGGCTGCTCGCGGAGTCGTAGACGATGCCTTCGGGGTCGTCGGGGATGCCGCTCTGGCTCCCGGCCGTGTTGGCCAAGTTGAACGAGTCCACGAGGATGAAGCCTCCCTGGTAGCGGTAGACGCCGATCCCCAGGTCTCCGCCCACCACGTACAAGCGCCCGTTGGCGGGATTGCACGCTACCCCTTCCGGGTCGATCGTCTGCGACACGGTCGACGTGGAGTCGACCGCCGTCAAGTCGTTGCCGTTGAAGCTGTAGCGGAACAACCTGCGGCTGTCGTCGTTGGTGACGTAGAAGTGGGCGTCGGAGTCACAGTACGCGATACCGGTCGTCTCGCGGTTGGTCGGGAGGCCAGAGGGGCTGATGGTGACGTCGAAGGAGTCGAAGAGCGTGTCTCCGGTGCGGGCGACCTCGAAGATGTTCGCCTGAATGAGGTTCCAGACCGACGGAATCTCCGTGATCTCCGAGTCGGCGAGGAAGAGCCGCCCGGTCGGCGGGTGGTACGCCACGCCCGCGGGATCGATGCTGGGAATCGTCAGCGGGTTGCCGTTCACGAAGCCGGTCGCGAAGTGCCCGACTTGGCTCAGCGAAGTGATGTTCGGGTCGCCGGACGAGACCACGATCGTGACCTCGTCGGAGGCATCGAGCACGCTGTCGTCCGCCGTCAGACGCAGGACGTAGGTCCCCGTCGTCGGGAAGCTCGCCGTCGTGTCCACCGCCTGCGGATTGGCGAACGTCACGCCTTGGGGACCGCTGACACGACTCCACAGGGTCGTCAGCGCGCCGGGGGGGAACGGGAGTCCGTCGTCGGTGACGGTCCCGTCGAGGAGCGCCCCCGCCGAGAGCGGGACGTTCTGGTCACTGCCCGCATCGACGGACGGCGGCGTGTTGACGATTCCACCGGTGTCACCGATCACGAGTACGTTGTCGACGCGCACTTCGGTGACCTCGTCCGTCGTCGTCTTCTTGTTGTTGAAACCACCGACGACGAACGAGTGGTTGCCCGCACTCAATATCCCCAGCTGCAGCTCGATCGTCTGCCAACCGGTGCTGATGTCGGGCCCCGAGTTGCCGTCGCCGACCAGCTGGAGCAGGGAGTCGTTCGGGCCGGCCCCGTACAGCACGCCGTCGATGGACAGGAGCGCCTGGCTCAGCTCGTCGCTCTCGTAGGCGCCATCCATCGTCAGGTTGCACTGCAGCGAGACGCTGACGGCCGCCGGCTCGGGCAGGCTGAAGGTGCGCGCGAAGCCGCCGGACATATTCGTGATGTCGCTGCCGTTGACGCCGCCGACGAGCACCTGCAGCCCGCCCCCGCTGAAGCCGCCGTTCGAGAGCCGAGTTCCGCTCGCGTACGCCGGCTGGTTCGTGCCGCGGAACGTGTCGTCCGCGTACGCGAAGCCCTCGAGGGACGAATTGAAGTCCGCGTCGATCAGGGTCTGGATGACGCCCTCGGGCAAGACCGTGACCGTGACCTCGTCGGACACCAGGTACTCGCTGTCGTCCGCCGTGAGCCGCAGGACGTACGTCCCGTCGTCCGCGCTGAAGGTCGCAGTCGTGTCGACGGCACCGGGGTTGGCGAAGCTGACACTACCGCTCCCCGTCCCACCGACGTGACTCCAGTTCGTGATGAGCGTCCCGGTGAGTCCGTCGTCGGCCACCGTCCCGTTCAGCGCCACGACGTTCGTCGGCAGCGTGATCATCGTCGGCGCTCCCGCGTCGACGGTCGGGGGCTGGTTGACGGGCGGCCCGGCGAAGTACTCGACGTGCAGCAGCGGAGCGGCACTGGCGACACCGTCGTAGGACTCGGCCACACGCTCGCCGCTGCCGGTGATCAATAGCGCGAGCGCGTTGCCCGCCGACCACCCGCCGCGATCGACGATCTGCTGCAGGATCGGGCTCAGGTCCGGCGTGCGCTGCGCCAGCCCCGCCTCCCCGACGTTCGGCCACGCGGGGGGCGACCAACCGACCGACGCGCTGGTGCGCGCGCGGGTCGACAGGTTGCCGGCGACCGAGACGAACGGCGGAGCCTGGTCGCTGGCCTGCCCCTCGATCGTGACGCTGGTCGCCGCGCTGGGTGTCTCGTCGACCTGGAACTGGACGTAGGCCTCCTGGATCGTCGCGCCGTTCGGGATCGGCACGCCCGTGAAACGCAGCCCGACGGTCTGGTTGCCGCCGCGGTCGAAGACGAGCTCGAGGTCGCTGCTCGTCAGCACGACCGAGCCGTTGATGTTCTCCTCGGCATCGTTCTGCGTGCTGCCGATGCGCAGGTCGAAGGTGGCGGTGCCCGGCGCGAACAGCGTCACCGTGAGCTCGTCGAAGCGCACGAACTCACTGTCGTCGGCCGTCAGCCGCAGCACGTACGTTCCCGGCTCCGCGGAGATCGTCGCGGTCGTGTCCTCCGCGCTCGCGTCCGCGAACGTGACGGTTCCGGCCCCCGTGCCGCCGACGTGCGTCCACTGGTTCGCGAGGAAGCCCGTGAAGGGGTCGTCGACGACCGTCCCGTCCAACACGACGGTGTTCGCCGGGAGGTTCAAGGACGCGTCCGGCCCGGCATCGACCGTGGGCGGCAGGTTGAACGACGTGGAGAACTCGACGTGCAGCAGCGCAGCCCCGCTCGGGTCCCCATTGAACGACTCGGCGACGCGCTCCCCGCTGCCGGTGACGATGAACACGACGTCGTTCCCCGAGGACCAACCGGGCCGGTCGAGGATCTCCTGCACGATCGAAGCCAGGTCGGGCGTGCGCTGCGCGGCTCCCGCGGCGCCGACCGTTGGCCAGGCCGCCGGGGCCCAGGCGACGTCCGCCGACGTGCGCGGACGAGACGAGATGCCGAAGTCGGTATTGGTGAACGAACCGGCGTCATCGACGTCCTCCCCCTCGAAGACGAGGCTCGACGCGCCGCTCGAGGACTCGTCGACCTGAAACTGGATCCAGGCGTCCTGGATGACCGCTCCCGGAGGGATCTCGATCCCCGTGAAGCGCATGCCGACGACCTGCACGTTGCCGCTGTCGACGACCAGCTCGAGATCGCTACTCGAGCGCGCGACGCTGCCGTCAGGTCGCTGCTCGGCGTCGTCCGCGCTGGCGCTCACGCGAGTCTCGAACGTCGACTGGGGCAGGGGCGTAGGCCCAGGGAGGGTGAGCGGGCAGGCTAGGGTGAGCGGGCAGGCCAGGGCGAAGAGACTGGAGAGCATGGAAAGACCGGTTGAGACACGGGCGAACGGGAGTTGGAATAGCGGCGCGCTGAACACTCAATTGCGCTGGATGCGAAGCTCATAAACGGCCCCGTCCCGCTCCAGCGGAAAGAAGTCGTTGTCGAAACCGCCATCGCAAAGATACAGCGACAGTGCTCCCGAGTTGTCGGATGCGGGACCGATCGTCAAGCCTTGCGGAGCGATCGGGGTCGGGTCGAGTCCGCTCATGCTGAACGAGTCCACGAAGACTCCGTCCTCAGTGAACTCGTAGATCGCAGCGTCCGGATCGGACGAAATCAAGAGATGCCCGGTGATCGGATCGTAGGTGATCCCCTCAGGGTCAGTCGGGATTCCCGCCGGTTGGCCCGCGGTCTGAGCCAGGTCGAGCACGGATTCGAGCGTGAACGTGTCCGTATAGCGGTACGTGAGCAGGAGAGCCTGACCATCGATCACGAACAGCCGGTCGGTGTTCGGATCGTAGGCCATGCCCTCCGGATCGTTCGACAGCGGAGACGTCCACACGAAATCGTTCGCGATGAAGTCGCTCCCCTGCCGCGTGTAGCGCGTCACCGTCTGGGCATCGTCGTTCGAGATGTAGAAGTGCTCATCGACCGTGCGGAAGACGATGCCCGTCGGCTCCTCGTTGACCGGCACACCGCCCGGCCCCTGCGTCAGGTCGAAGCTCTCGAACAGGGTGTCTCCGGTGCGCGAAAGCTCGAACAGGTTCGCGGAGATCACAGTGAACACCTCGGGGATCTCGTCGATCTCGGAATCGGCAATGAAGAGGCGGCCCGACGGCGGGTGGAACAGGACCGACGCCGGATCGACGCTCGGAACCGTCAGGGGCGAACCGCCTGAATAGCCGGTCTCGAAGCGCACGACCTGTTGCAGCCCGACGATCGTCGTCGGCCCGCTGGGCGGATCGAGAGTGACGAGGACCTCGCCCAGGCTCGCGAACTCGCCGTCGTCGGCGGTCAGCCGGAACAGGTACGTCCCCGCCACGGGCGCGATCGCAACCATCGTGTCGATGCTCGTCGGGTCGGCGATAGTCACCGCCCCCGCTCCGCTGCCCCCGATTCGCTCCCACTGGAATTCGACTCCCCGCGTGTGGCCGTCGTCGACCACCGTCGCATCCAGGTAGGTCGACTGAACGGGGAGAACCAAGACCCGGTCGGCGGGCACCTGCACGGTTGGTGGCACGTTCGTCACGGGCCCCGTCGCATACTCCAGATGCAGCAGCGGAGCCGCGGATGACACACCGTCGTAGGATTCCGCCACGCGCTCCCCCATCCCGTCGATCAAGAACACGACCGAGCTGTCGACCGTCCAGTCGGGGCGGAACAGCAGTTCCTGGATCAACGGCACGAGGGAGGGAGTGCGCTGTCTCGGACCGGAGCTCCCGACGCCAATCCACGGCCCGGGCTCCCACGCGACCGAGCCGTTCGTCCGCGGCCGCGAGGTCAGGTCCATCGGCGCGCCCGTGAACGTGCTGGCCGCGCCCGACGCTTGGGCGCGGATCGTGAGCGACGTCGCCGCGATCGGGGTCTCGTCGACCGTGAACTGAACCCACGCCGCGTACACGACGGCGCCAGGCGGCAGCTGTGGAGCGCGGAAACGCAGCCCCACGGTCTGCAGCAAGGAGTCCTCGACGAGCTCGAGGTCGCTACTGCCAAGCGAAACGGTTCCGTCCGGCTCTTCTTCCGCGTCGTCGGACTCCTCGTCGATGCGCACTTCCACGACCGAGATGCCGGCCGGGCTCAACAGCACGGTGAGCTCGTCGGAGACCTGAAACGCGCCGTCGTCCGCGGTCAGGCGTAGGACGTAGGTGCCGAGATCAGGCGTGAACGTCACGCTACTCGAGAGGTCCGTATCGTCCGCGAACGTGACCGTCCCCGCCCCCGATCCGCCGGCGTGCGACCACACCGTCGTGAGCGACGGCGTCATCATGTCGTCGGTGACCGTGGCGGCCATCGTGACGCCGACCGACGGCAGGCTGATCCCTTGATCACTCCCGGCGTCGACGACCGGGGGCTGGTTCTGCGGCTGCACCAGTTTGATGTGCAGAGCGCCCCAGCCGGGACTGATCGTGTTGTTCGGCAAGACCTGCCCGGGTCCGCGCAGGGCGATGCGCAGCGTGTCGCGACCATTCCAGCGGGGATGGTCGACGAGCGCCTGGACCGCGGCGGCGAGGTTCGGACCGCGCCCGGCGGTGCGCGCCGCATCCCACGGTCCGAGGCTCGGACCGTGACGGCGGCCACGCCGATCCTCGAGCGAGAGCCAGAGCGGTCCGCGCGGCAGCTCATCGGAGTCGAACTCGAGCCAGGCGCCCTCGATGCGCGCGCCGGCCGCGAGCGGGACGTGCTGGAACGCGAGGGTGACGACTCCGTCTCCGCGCTCGATGCCGCTCGTCACCAATCGCAGTCCGGTCCCCTCGCCTTGCGCGCTGGCAGACACAGAGAAAAACAGGACGCCCATTGCGAAATGGACGATGCGAGAGGCGGTCATTTATCGATTCGGCAGGAGAGCACAAACGCGGCGGACTCCATGAAAGGTAGCACGGAACGCCGGGCCCGTGGACGGCACGCGCCAACATGAAGGCAGAGTCACGAAGATCGAGTCACGTCCTCGACCACCGGAGACGAATTCAGAGTACCTCGCCCTGCCCCGGATAGGGGGGATCCGGAGCGAAGTGATTCGGCTCGATGTCCGCCCCGTCGGTGAAGCTCCCGCGCCAACCAAGACGATGCCGCAGACGCTGCCATGGATCGATGCCGGGCAGAGCGAGGAGCGGGTAGGCGACCGAGTGGCGCCAGATCGCGACTTCGTCCTCCTCCTCGAGCGGGTGGAACCCGTGCCCGTCGACGGCCAGCGTCGTCAGTCCGCCCGCCTTCTCGACCCGCACGATCAACTCGCGGTCGGGATGCAGCACGAGCGGCCTGTGGGACAGTGCGTGCGCCGAGATCGGCGTCACGACGAACCCCTGCATGCTCGGCGCCAGGATCGGCCCCCCCGCGGCGAGCGAGTAGGCCGTCGACCCGCTCGGCGAGGCGACGATCAGCCCGTCCGCCCGGTACTCGGAGACCCACTGCCCCTCGACGAGCAGCGCGACGCTGACCATGGGGTGGGTCGCTCCACGGGTCACGACCAGGTCGTTGAGAGCGACGACCCGCCGCGGCGGGCGCGAGCGGCGCCGGACCTGGGCCTCGAGCCGCATGCGCGGCTCGACGACGGCTCCGCCGTCGAGGACGATGCGTAGGGCCCGCTCCCAGTCGTGCGCCTCGACCGGCGCGAGGAAGCCGACCCGCCCGAAGTTGATCCCGAGCATCGGAACCGGCGCCTCGCCCAGGGCCCGCACGGCCGAGAGCACGCTCCCGTCGCCGCCGAGCACGACCGCGAGGTCGGGGGATTCGCAGGGCGAGGGTGCCGCAGGGTCGCCCTCGCGCGCGGTGCAGAACGCCCGCACGTCCTGATCGACTGCGACGTCGGACACGTTCTCTTCGAGCCAGGCGCACAGGCGCGGCAGCGTCTCCCCCACTTCCTTCTTGCTGCCGTCGGCGAGCACGAGCACGCGCTGGATCGAGCCGGCCGCCGGAGCCGTCCAGGCGATGTCCGCCCGGCCAGCCGCGGCGCCACTACGTGCGTCCGTGTCGGCCACGTCGGTCAGCGCGCGAGCGAAGGCTGCAAGAGGTGGCGCAGAGCGCGCTCGACGCCGCCGGGGTCGAGGCCGACCTCCGCGAGCTGCTCCTCGCGAGACGTCTTGTGGTCGACGAAGCGATCGGGGATGCCGAGCGTGCGCACGCGCGCCGAACGCCTGTCGGCGTGCAGAGGCAAGCGACTGCAGACCTCCAGCACGGCCGAGCCGAAGCCGCCCGCGCGCTGGTGATCCTCGAGGGTGACGATGTGCCGGTAGGAAGCGGAGTGCTCGGCCAGAAGGTCCTCGTCGAGCGGCTTGGCGAAGCGGGCGTCGACGACGCCGATCTCGACGCCGCGGGCGCGTAGTCGATCCGAGACCTCTAGCGCGGTCTGCACCATGCTTCCGAAAGCCCACAGTACGAGTCGCTCGTCCCCAACGCGCAGGACCTCGGCCTTGCCGGGCTCCATCTCGCGTCGCTCGCTCTCGTGCAGAAGCTCGTTCGTCGGGCAGTTGCCGCGCGGGTAGCGCACGGCGAGCGGCCCGTCGAGACGCAAGCCGAGCGCCAACATGCGCCGCATGTCGGTCGCGTCGCGCGGCGAGCACAACGTGAAGTTGGGGAGCGTGCGCAAGTAGGCGATGTCGAAAACGCCGTTGTGCGTCGGACCGTCCTGGCCGACCGGCCCGGCGCGGTCGAGGGCGAAGAGCACCGGCAGATTCTGGAGCGCGACCTCCTGGAAGACCTGGTCGTACGCGCGCTGCAGGAACGTCGAATAGATCGCAACGACGGGGCGCAGACCCGCTTTCGCCATTCCAGCGGCCATCGCGACAGCGTGCTGTTCGGTAATCCCGGTGTCGTGGAAGCGCGCCGGAAAGCGCGTCGCGAAGCCGTCCAACCCGGTGCCCGAGGGCATCGCGGCCGTCAACGCGTGCACGCGCAGGTCCTTCTCCGCGAGCCCGGACAGCGCGTTCGCGAACAAATTGGTGTACACGACCGGTTTGCGCTCCGGCTCTCGGGCGGCACCGGACCCGGACCCGGACCCGGTCGCGGGCTCGGTCTTGTACGCGTCCGCTCCCGCCTTCGGCTCGGCGGCGCCCTTGACGGCGTGGACCCGCTCGGGGTGGTCGGGACCGTCGGGGTGGCCCTTGCCCTTCTCGGTCAAGGTGTGCAGAACGACCGTCCCGTCGAGCTCCGCGATCCGCCGCAGCTGCTTGACGAGCAAGCTGACGTCGTGGCCGTCGATCGGCCCGACGTAGCGCACGCCGAGCTCCTCGAACACGTGCCCGGGCACGACGGCGTGCCGCATGACCTCGCCGAGATCGTCGAGCGTCTTGTCGACCTTCGGTCCGATGACGGGGATCGCGTGGATCAGGTTTTTCGTCTCCTGTCCCGCGCGCTGCATCAAGCGGTTCGAGCGGATGCGCGACAGGTAGCGCGCGAGCGAGCCGACCGACTTCGAGATCGACCACTCGTTGTCGTTCAGAATGACGAGCATCTTGCGCCCGGTCGCGCCCGCGTTGTTCAAGGCCTCGAAGGCGACGCCCGCACCGAGGCTCGCGTCACCGATGACGCTGACGACCTTCCGCGGATCGACGTCGTCTTCGACCTCAGCCCCGGTCGCGAGCCCGAGTCCAAGACTGATGCTCGTCCCGGCGTGGCCGGTATGGAAGAGGTCGAACTCCGACTCGTGCGGGTTGGTGAATCCGCACAGACCACCCGTCTTGCGCAGCTGAGCGAAGCCGTCGCGCCGACCGGTGAGGATCTTGTGCGGGTAGCACTGGTGGCTGACGTCCCACACCAAGCGGTCGTGCTGGAAGTCGAACACGTAGTGCAAAGCGACGGCCAGCTCGACGACACCGATGTTCGATCCGAGGTGGCCACCGGTGCGCTGCACGCTCTCGAGCAAGAACGTGCGAATCTCCTCGCACAAGGCCGGCAGAGACTCCTCGGGTAGCCCCTTGAGGTCCTTGGGGGATCGGATCGAGTCCAGGAGCGGCTCGGGGTCCTGGGTCTCGGTGCTCTGGCGGGTCTCGGTCATGGCTGTCGTCCGGCGGCAGAGGAGTCGCTACGGTCATCCTATTCCATAGGTGCAGGTCCGCCTCGTGCAAGTTCTTTCCCCGCGTTGAGCTGCACGGAACGTACCCGAATCGCGACAAAGGCCGCCTGACCCGGCGCTCAGCGGCTGCGGTTCTGAAAATGATCCACGAGGAGGAGCACCCGGCTTCCGGCCGCGCAGCCCGCGGCGAGCGCGTGCTCGCGCGCCTCCTCGGCGAGCTCGCGCGTGGCGCGCCGCGCCCCGTCGAGCCCGAGCGCGGCCACCAGGGTCGCCTTCTCGCTCGCCGCGTCCTTCCCGGGCGTTTTGCCAAGGGTCGGCGCGTCGCCGACGACGTCCAGCACGTCGTCGACCGCCTGAAAGAGACAGCCGAGCGCGAGCCCGTACGCGCGCATCGACCCGCGCGCCCCCCGGTCGGCCCCCGCCGCGATCGCCCCCAGATCGAGCGACGCGGCGATCAGCGCGGCCGTCTTCATGCCGTGGATGCGCCGGACGAGCTCCGCCCCGCAGTCCGCGGCCGCCTCACCGCTGGCGAGGTCGAGCACCTGGCCACCGACCATCCCGCCCGGCCCCGCTCCCGCCGCGAGGACGCGGACCATCTCCGCGGCTCGCGCGCCGCCGCGAGTCGCGAGCCAGTCGAACGCCAGAGCCTGGAGGCCGTCGCCACAGAGCACGGCGTCGGCTTCGCCGTAGACCGTGTGCGTCGTCGGGCGGCCGCGGCGCAGCTCGTCGTCGTCCATGCACGGCAGATCGTCGTGCACGAGGCTGTAGGTGTGGATCATCTCGACCGCGGCCGCGGGGACCGCCGCGTCGTCCTGCGCCCCGCCGAAATGCTCGGCCGCCATGCGCACGAGCGCGGGCCGCAGGCGCTTGCCTCCCGCGAACAGGGCGTAGCGCAGCACGTCTTCGTGCTGCTTGGGACCACAGTCGAGATCCGCGAGCGCCTGCTCGAGCGCGCGGTCCGCCCACTCCCGCGTTTCGGCGAGCCAGTGACCGAAGTCTCCCGCCGCGCCGTCAGCACTCATCCGCCCCTGCCCGCTGGTCCTGCGACGTCGGGGTCGGCTTCGTACGCCGAGAGGCTCGCCTCCGCCTCGCGCGACAGCTCCTCGACCTGGCGCCGGTAGCGCCCGAGGAGGTCGCGGCAGCCCTTGAGGAGCGCGACGCCCTCCTTGTACTGCTCGATCGCCGGCTCGAGCTCCAACCCGCCTTGCTCGAGCTGAACGACGATCGCCTCGAGCCGCTCGAGGCGTGCGTCGAAGCCGGAGTTCTGCTCGGCGGTCTCCGCGGAGCCTTGGGGGTTCGATTCGGTCTCGGCGCTCATCGGCGCAAGTCTATCAACGCGGGAGCGTCGACGCCTCGCGCGCCCGGTCGAAGCCGCGCAAGAGATGCGGCGCCACGTCCGCCCCGCGCTCAGCGAGCCAGGAGCGGGCCGCGGCGGGCTTCATGAGGAAGCGCGGCCCGCCGTACGGCCAGAGCACCCAGCGCCGGAATACGCGCCAGCCGACCCCCTCGAGGTACGCGGGCCCCAGTGAGCTCGCGCGCGCCAGCTCGATCTGTCCAAGCGTGTGGTCGGGCGCGAGGCGAAAGCTGCCGTCGTCCCGTCCGAGCGCCTCGGCGAAGCGCGCGCCCTCCTCGGGCGGGAACGCGGCCAGGCCCACGAGTGCCAGCGCCATGTCGTGCCCGACGGCGCGTCCGATGCAGCGTCCCAGACCGAGCGTCGCCAGGGGAAGATGCTCCTCGGCGACCTGCCCAAGAAGCATCCGCATATCGGCCAACGGGAGGTGGCTGTAGGTCCGCGCCGCTGCGTCCGCGACGTCCGAGTGCAGGAGCTCCGCGTCGGGCTCGTCGAAGCCCAGAACGGCGCGCAGGCGCGTCGGCGGGTCCCCCTTGATCCGGGGCAAGACCTTGCCGGCCCATCCGAAGTAGTCGTAGCCCTTCGTCCGCGCCAGGAACTCGACGTTCGCACGCGGAGTGCGCGGCGTGCCGCTCGCGACGATCCGAGCCGTGGCGAAGATGCCGGAGGCGAGCAGCAGGAAGAGCCCCGCGGTCGCCGCGCGCCGCGTCCGAAGCTCGCCGTCCAGCCCGCGCCCGATGGCAGCCGCGAGAAAGACGAGCATGCACAGGACCACGGGCGCGAAGCGCATGTAGCCGAAGTAGTACGGCGCGCCATCGACGACGAAGCCGCTCGAGAGGTAGGCGATCCACCAGGCGAGCAGCGACGCACCGAGCAGGGCGAACGGGCCGCGCCGAGCTCCGCGCAGCACGTAGAGCGCGCTGACGAGCGTCACGACTGGCCAGACCCACACGCGCGGGGTGTCGACCCAGCCAAGCGTCGCCATCGAGCGCAGGAAGCGTCCGAGTCGCGCGAAGTTATCGCCGGCCTTCATCGCGTCGGCGCCGTGGATGTCGAACACGTCACCACCGACCTGGGAAGCGACGTAGAAGAGCGGAGCGAGCCCGATCGCGGTGGCCAGCACGCCCCAGAGTCCGAGCTTGGAGCACACGACGTCGCGCCGCACGGCGAGCAGGGCGAGTCCCGCGAGCCCGACGTAGATCGCGAGCAGGTAGTCGAAGTAGAAGCCGAAGCCCGACGCGAGACCGAGGACGATGACGTCGCGGCGTTCGAAGTGGGCGGCACGCCGCTCGAATGCGAGCCGCAGCGTGCGATCGAGAATCACCAGCACGAAGAGCCCAGCCTCGAAGTGGATCCCCAGCGACAGCAGCGAGAGCTTCTGGAAGCTCTCGGGCCCGAAGGTGAACAGCAGCGCGAAAACGGCGGCCGCGCTGCGCCCGAAGTGGCGTCCCAGCAGCACCAGGCCACTGACGAGGATGAGCGTGCCGGTGATGAGCGCGGCGAGCTTGTGCGCGAGTACGTTCTCGCCGACCACTAGGAACAGGAGCGCCTTGAGGTGGCTGACGACGAACCCACCGCCTTCGTAGAGGTGGTACGCCTTCTCGTGCCAGGGGATCGCGAGACCGTCGAGCAGTGCCTTCGCGGCCGCGCCTTTCTCGAGCTCCTCCCCGTACTGAAAGACGTCCGCCGCGCAGACGACGAAGAGTGCGCGCACGAGGCAGTAGACGAGACAGGCGAGGGCGATGCCGCGCCACGAGACCGCGGCCGAGTTCATCGCGACAGGTTACCGGCGCCGGCAGTCGAACCCTACACTCGCGCCGTGGGTCGCTCACCTCTGCCGTGGATCTTGCTCCTGACCCTGGTGTGCTGGAGCGGGTCCATCGCCCGCGGCGGGTTCGCGTACGACGACCGGGAGGTGCTCGCGGGCAACCCCGTCGTGCGCGGCGAGGTCCCGGCGACACGCGCCTTCACGCAGGACTACTGGGCCCACATCGACCCGGCCGGCCACTACCGGCCGCTGGCGACGCTCTCCCTGCGGCTCGACCACCGGCTGTTCGGCGAGAACGCGCTGGGCTACCACCTGACGAACGTCGTGCTGCACCTGCTGGTCGTCGCGCTCGCCGGGCTTCTCCTGCACTCCCTGTACGCCGAAGGCGTGCCGTGGTTCGGCCTGGCGCTCTTCGCCGCGCACCCGGCGCTGGCGGACGCAGTCGCCTGGATGTCGGGACGGACGTCGATGCTGTCGGCGCTCGGGGGACTCGCCGCCGCGGTCGTCATCGCGCGCCACCCGGGAGTCGCGATCGCTCTGCTCGCGAGCGCCATGGGCGTGCTCGCCTCGATCGCGGGCAAGGAGGACGGCGTGATCTTCGCGCCGCTGTGCGTGCTGGTGGCGCAACGGCACTCGCGGCGCACGGCGTTCGCCGCCGGCTGCGGCTCGCTGCTCGCGCTGCTCGTCTACGCGACGCTGCGGCATGCCGCGATCGATCAGTGGCTGCCGGCCGCCCCCCATGCGCCGCTGGCCGGCGCGCCGCTCCTCGAACGCGCGCAGCAGAGCGGGCACGCGTTGATCGAGGGCCTGCGCGTCGCCGCTCTGCCGCTCGACTATCCCCCGTTGTACGCCGTGGACGCGTTCACCGCGGGAGGACGGGGCTTGGCCGCGCTGGCCTGGACCTGGCTGTTCGTGCTGGGCGCGGCGGGCGCTTGGCTGCTCGCGCACGGGCGGCAAGCGGGCGGCGCGGCCCTGTTGATCTGCGGGGCGATCCTGCCGCACATGCAGGTCGAGCCGAGCGGCGTCCTCTTCGCTCCGCGCTTTCTCTACCTGCCGCTCTTGTTCGCCGCCCCGCTCATCGGTGCGGCGTGGCGCACCGTGTTCCCGCGGCGCTGGGCCGCGTGGGTCCTCGTCGTGTGCGTTCCGCTCGCCTGGCAGCGCGCGAGCGTGTACGCATCGCGCGAGGCGTTCTGGTCGACGTGCCTCGAGTCGCGCACGGACGACCCGGTCGTCTGGAACGCGTTGGGCAATGCACGCGCCGAGCGCGGCAACCGCGAGGCGGCGCGCGCCGCTTGGACCGAGGCCGTACGCATCGATCCGGCCTACAGCCGACCACTGGACAACCTCGGCGCTTCGTTCCTCGAAGAGCTGCAGTTCGAGCCCGCTGAGATGTACTTGCGGCGCAGCGTCGACGTGGGCCCGCGCAACCCGACGGCGCACGCGAACCTGGCGAACCTGCTCATGCGCACCGATCGAGCGGAGGAGGCCGTGGCGCTGTACGAGCACGCCGTCACGCTCGCCCCGGGTCGCGCAGCGCTTTGGCGCGGCCTCGCGAACGCGCGCAGTCGAGCCGGGGACGCGGGCGGAGCGATTGCGGCGATCGAGAAGGCGCTCGAGCTCGCGCCAGCGGACGCCGCGGCGCGGCGCCTCGCTGAGAGGCTGCGGGAGCGGTAGCGGTCTTCGCGGCTGCTGTTAGGCTCGAGGACCCCGGTCCAGTGACGCTTCCACACTCGATCACGCCGATGAAACGACTCACGCGCTTCGCCCTCGCGGGACTCCATCTCTCCCTCCCCGCCGTTGCCCAGAACGCTCGCCTGGTCCCCATCGACACCGCGCCCGGCGCGATCGGCGGGACGGCCCGCGGCACGAACGCCGACGGGACGGTCGTCACGGGCTCGATGCACATTCCGATCACCGGCAACCGGCCGTTCGTGTGGACGCCGGCCGAGGGGGCGAGCTTCATCGACGTCCCCGGCATGTCGTCGACCACGCCCACGCCCGGGAAGTGAGCGCCGACGGCACGACGATCGTGGGCTACGTCACCGACGGCATCTCCGGCACGGCGTTCCGATCGTCGCCGCAGGCCGGCTTCCTCTTCATCAGCACTCCTTGGGACCAGTTCTCATCGGCCCGCGACGTCAGCGCGGACGGGGACGTCGTGCTCGGCTTCGGCGACAGCTACATGGGCGTACCACCCGACGGTCCCTTCCGTTGGACTCCGGCGAACGACACCGAGCCCCTGCACCCGATCATCGGAGCGAACTCGACCGCAAACGCCCTCAGCAACGGCGGAGACGTGATCGTCGGCGCGATCCCGACGACGAGCTATCCGACGGGTGAAGCCTACCGCTGGACCGCGGCGACCGGCACGGTCGGGCTGGGCGTGCTGCCGAGCCACCAGCGCAGCGTCGCGCAAGCCATGTCGGCCGACGGCACGTACGTCGCGGGCGTGAGCGGCACCGGGAGCGCGGCGCGCGTGTTCCTCTGGAGCCAGGCGCTGGGAATGCAGGACCTCGGCCCGGGCCTGCCTGGACTGGCGCCGAAGGAGATCACGGGCGTGAGCGTCGATGGCGAGGCACAATCAGTGCCGTAATCCGCCTCGGCCCCTCCCCCGTGAATCCGGCGGAGCGCGCCTAGCCCCGACGCACGCGCGAGACCGCCATCTCCCTCTCGCGCTCCTCCATCCCGCGCACCATCGCGAGCTGCACGCGCGCGCGGTCGAGGTTGTGCGATTCGCGCTCGGTCTTGAAGTAGACATCACCCGCGACGTAGTCCGTCAAGAACCGCAGACCGATTGTGAACGTCACGAGCCGCGCCGCGAACGGCATCAGCTCGACCTCGGTCGGCGTCAGGAAGCTGCCGGCGGTATCGAGGTAGCCCGCGACCAACGCGCGGTACAACTCGAGGTTGGTGCCGACCTGCGACAGGTCCTGCTCGTCCTCGCTGCTCGTCGCCGCCGTGAACCGCACGAGGTCGCCGAAGTCGTACAGCGAGTAGGCCGGCATGCACGTGTCGAGGTCGACGATGCACATGGCCTTGCCCGTAGCCTCGTCGAACAGGACGTTGTTCAGCTTCGTGTCGCCGTGCACGACGCGCGACGGAAACGCGCCGGCGCGGATACGGCCTTCGATCACCGAGACCATCGGTTTGCGGTCGAGGGCGAAGCGCACCTCCTCGGCCGCAATCGCGGCGCGGCCCTTCGGGTCGCTCTCGAGGGCGTCCTCGAGTTGCTCCATGCGGTGCGGCGACGAGAAGAAATCCGGGATCGTCTCGCGCAGCTCGCAAGGATCGAGGTCCATCAGCCGAGCCTGAAAGTCGCCGAACGCGCGGGCGGCGTCGTACGCCCGATCCTCGGAGTCGCACAGGTCGAACGATTGGGTGTTCTCGATGAAGTGATAGGTGCGCCAGGGGCCGCTCTCGTCGACGAGGAAGCTCTTGCCCAGGCGGGTCGGCACGAAGCGCAGCGTCACGAAGCCGCTCGCGCCGGAGCGGGCGGCGACGTGGCGCGTGACGCGCTCGATGTTGTGCATCAACGCGGGTACGTCCTGGAAGACGTGGTCGTTGATGCGCTGGTGCAGGTAGCGGGTCTCACCCTCGGCCTCCTTCCAAATCGACACGAATGTGTCGTGGATGTGGCCACGGTGGAACGGCTCGAGTCGCACGAGCGAACCGCGTAGATCAAAATCACCCACCACTCGGCCGGCGTGCTGCAGGAAGTCACGCTTCACGATTCCCGCGGCGCTCCGTGGTTGACGTGGAAGTGCAGGTGCTTCGAATCCTGGTACTCGCCCAGGTTGGTGAGCACCCGCGCGCCACCGTGCTCGGCCATGACGTCGGCCGCGACCTCGCGCACGACGGCGAGCAACGAGCCGAGCACCGAGATGTCTTCCTCGCCGAAGTCGACGAGCGAAGGCACGTGGCGCTTGGGGATCACGACGATGTGCACCGGCCAGTGCGGCCGGGTGTGGTGGTAGGCCAGGACGTCATCGGTCTCCTTGACGATCTCGACGGATGTCCGGCCACTCAGCACTTCCTCGCAGTAGAAGTCTTCTGTCATCGCCGCAGATAGGATGCCCGAATCGGGGCGACGCCGCGAGGGGCCCAGTTCGAGACTGCCGCCGTCCGGACGCGCAAAAGGAGCACCCGGCCAGGCCGGGAGCTCCCTCATGAAGAACTCAGAGTCGCTCCGGGGCAGCTTCGCCCGCTACGGCAGGAACGTCACCGCGATCGCATCGCTCAGGCTCGAGCCACTAGCGGACGCAGCGTCGCGGAACCAGCACTGGAAGTTCCAGGTCGAGCCCGGAAGGACCTCACCGCCGGCGGGCGGGTCATCCAGGTCGAGCGCGAGCGTCAGGAATTGCTGCTGCGGCGCGAACGTCTTGATGCGGACAGCGGGGAGACCGATGCAAAGCGTCCCGCCGGGCAGCGGCGTCTCGGCTTGCTGTTGCCCGTAGAGGAAGACGCCGGGGCTGCCGAGCGGCACCGGGCCGGCGCGCAAGACGAGGTCGTTCGTCTCGACGCTGAGCGATCCGAGCGCGAGGATCTCGGCCATCACGCCGAGCGAGCTGGGGGACGAAGTGCAGTACGAGACGGAGGTCCCGCCACAGCCCGCGCCGTCCGTCGAGAAGAGGAAGCTGGCGCCGTCCTCTCCGGGCAATACGAGGTCACTGAACGACGTGGCGAGCAGGTGGTTGCCGTCAGCGGCGATCCGCAGGCCAAACCAGTCCTGGGTCCCGATGACACCCGGCTGCAGGATCTCGAACTGCGCGCCACCCAGCGTGATCTCGAAGACGAAGCCGGAGAAGCCGAGCTCGGACGGACTCCCGGCGTACCACGCGTCCTCGGTCATGGCGACCGACCTCGCGAAGCTGGTGCCATTCATCGTGAGGCCGCGGAACCCGCCCGTGTGCACCCAGCCCCCGCCCTGCTTGCTCCACTCGTCGACGTGGCCGTAGGTCGTGCTGCCCGATCGCCAGCCCGGCGCGCCCGCGATGACCCGGGCGCCGAGGCAGTCGACGGAAGTCCCGAACGCGTCCCCCACGTTGCCGGACGGGTTGATGATGCGCGTCTGCGTCCACGTCCCGCCCTGGGGCTCGAGGATGTACAGCGCGCCGTTGTCGCCCGAGTTGGCGGGGGCGCCGACGACGAAGTAGTCGTCCTCCATCGCGACCGCGCGACCGAAGCGCGAATCGGTTGCGGCCGCGACCTCAATCTCCTCGACGAGCTGCCAGTTCCCCGCACCTGAGCGCTCGTAGACGAAGACGTGTCCGTTGCCGCGCAGGGGCGCACCGATCACCGCCATGTCGCCGCGCATGTCGATCGCGCGCCCGAAGTCGTCGAAGCTCTGCAGTCCCTGCGGTGCGATCGTCTCGCGCAGCGTCCAGCGCCCGGCCGCGTCGCGCTCGAAGGCGTGCACGGCGCCGCCCTCTTGCTCGGCGAAGCTGCTCTCGGGGTCGCCGACGAGGGCGAAGTCCCCGTCGATCGCGACCGCCTCCCCGAACGATGAGCTGAGGTTCCCGGCGCTCAGCTGCAACCGGCCGACGATCTGCCGCGCACCTTCGGCGTCATCGTAGAGATAGACCGCTCCGTTGCCGTCGTTCTCGAAGTCCCCGCTTGCTCCGATCGCGACGACTTCCCCGTCGAGGTCGAGACCACGGCCGTACTGGAAGTCGTCGGGGACGAGGCGCGTCGCAGGTTGAGACCAGTTCGAGGAGCTGCGGAACATGTACGCGCCGCCGTAGCCGTCGAGCTGATCCTCCACGCCCACCGCGATGCTGTCTTGGGCGAACATCGCGACACTCTGGCCGAACAGGAGCCCCTCGGCTCCCGCGGGGGGCGCGAATTTGCGCTGCGTGAGGGAGCTCGTTCCCTCGTAGAGATAGACCCCGCTCCATCTCCGCCAGCGGCGAACGGTGCGCCGACCGCGATCGTGCCGAAGCCGTTGGAGACCGACGCGCCGAACTCGTCCCCGGCGACGGTGTCGAACGGCTGAATGCGATGGGTCTCGGTCCACGTCCAGCCCGTCGGCGACGAGCCCGAGACCGACGGCTCGTAGCGGTAGATGGCACCGCGCGAGGCGTCCTTGCGCGGCGCTCCGACGATGACGGCTTCCTCGACGGTCACGGAGGACCCGAAGCGGTCCTCCTGCCCGGCATCGAACGCAGTCAGCTTCACCTCGAACTCGAATCCTCCGGGCGAGGTCTCACGGAACACGTAGGCCGAGCCCGAGTTGGTCCCGGCGTCGTCGGTCAGCGAGCCGACGACAATGACGTCGCCGAAGATGTCGACGGCGCGCCCGAACTGGTCGCCCGACCCGGCGTCGGGAGCGACGAGCTTCGCAATCTGGCTCCACGATCCACCCGCGCGCCGGAAAACGTAGACCGCCCCGGCGTTGGCCGCGACCGCATCGTGGCTCTTGGCGCCCACGACCGCCGTATCGTCGTACAGCGCGACGACCCAGCCGAACTGGTCGGCCGGCTGTGCATCCGCGCTCGTCAGCTTGGCCGCCTGGGACCAGACGTCGTTCTCGTCCCGGTCGAAGACGTACGCGGCGCCGCGCGCGGAGTCGATGCCCCACGCGCCGACGAGCGCGGACTCCTGGTACATCGAGACCGAACGGCCGAAGAGATCGTTCGTGAGACCGTCCTCCGCCATGAGTGCACCACGCTGAAGGAACGTCCCCCCGCCCTGGCTCTGGAACACGTACGTGAGCCCGGACCGTCGCTGCGCCCCCGTGGCAAAAGGAGCGCCGACGAGCGTCCAATCGCCGTAGGTCGAGACGGATCGACCCGCGCGCCCCGGCTCGGCGCGGGTGAGCTGGGCCAGCTCGCAGCGATCGGGGTTCTGGGCCCCGGCGACGGCGGTGATCCAAAAGGCGGCGGCAATAAGGGGGCGATACATGGTCTTCTCCGTTCGATGTGCTGATCGGCGTCGCGAGAGCTGCTCCCGCTCGTTCGACCACCAACGCGGAGGACCCGCCGTGGGCGGGGAACGGAATCTCCGATTTGCGCCAAATCCAGAAGCGCCCGGATTCCCTTCCCCGCCTCGCGCCTACCCCACGCTTGGGGGAAGGCAGGCGCTTTCAGCCGCCGAGCTCGCGGTTCAGCCAGGCACGTGCAAAGCGCCAATCGAGCTTCACCGTGTCGCGGCTGACCCCCAGGGCGCTCGCCGTCTCCTCGAGCGTGAGGCCGCCGAAGAAGCGCAGCTCGACGACCTGCGCCTGACGCGGTTGCGTGCCCGCCAGCTTGAGCAGCGCCTCGTCGAGCGCGAGGACCTCGGTCGGATCGTCCCAACGCACGATCTGATGGTCCTCGAGCACCTCTGGCTTCGAGCTTCCGCCGCGCTTGGTGGCCTGCTTGCCGCGCGCGTGGTCGACGAGCACGCGCCGCATGGTCGTCGCCGCCAATGCAAAGAAGTGCGTCCGACCGCGGATATCGACGCGATCCTGATCGATGAGCCGCAGGAAGGCCTCGTGCACGAGGGCCGTCGGCTGCAGCGTGTGGTCTTGGCTCTCGCCACGCATGCGCTTGGACGCCACCGCGCGCAGGTCGTCGTAGACGAGCTGGAGGAGGCGCTTCTGCGCCTCCGCTTCACCGGCGACGGAGCCGTCCAGTGATTCGTGCGCTGTGCGGGGGCTCGCCATGGGTCCAGGATAACGCCGGTAGATAGGAAACGGCATCACACGTTAGCCTCAGGTACACCTCGCCATTCTGGAACAAGCGATGCAGCCCAACAGCGACACCAAGCTCTCCGCCCTTTTCTCCGAGGCCGTGCAGCTAGGCCACGCCGAGCGCGATTCGCTCCTCGCGCGCGTCAACGCGGTCGATCCGACCCTCGCCGAGGACCTGCGCGCCCTCTTGGCCGCCGACGAGCACGAGGGCAAGCTGCCCGAAGAGCCGCTCCTGCAAGCCCTGCCCGGCTCGCTCGCGGCGGCGGCGGCGGGACGCGGGCGCGACGACGACGCGACGCGTGCCAAAGCGCTCGAGGAGATCCGCACGTTCGCGCCGCCGCGCGCACGCTACGAGGTCGCCGAGGAGATCGGGCGCGGCGCGATGGGCGTCGTGCGAACGACCTGGGACCGTGCGCTCGAGCGCAGCCTCGCAATGAAGATGTTGCGACCGGACGGTGCCGACCAGGGCGCCAGCGGAGCATTCGTGCGCTTCGTGGAGGAGGCGCGCGTGACCGGACAGCTCGAGCACCCGGGCATCGTCCCGGTCCACGACATCGGGGTGGACGATCAGGGGAACGTGTTCTTCACGATGCAGCGCGTGCACGGGCGCGACCTCAGCACCGTCTTCGAGCTCGCGAGCAACGGAGAGGAAGGCTGGTCCCACACGCGTGTGCTGGGGCTGCTGCAGCGCGTGTGCGAGGCGATGAGCTACGCCCACGACAAGGGCGTGCTCCACCGCGACTTGAAGCCCGCCAACGTGATGGCCGGGAGGTTCGGCGAGGTCTACGTCATGGACTGGGGCATCGCACGGGTGCGTGGCCGCGCCGACGGGCACGATCTGCGCCTGCGCCGCGGCGAGAAGGCGCCCGAGTCGCCAGTCGTCACGCTCGACGGCGCCGTCGTCGGCACGCCGTACTACATGCCCCCCGAGCAAGCGCTTGGCAAGCGCGACGAGACCGACGTGCGCTCGGACATCTATGCCGTCGGCGCGATGCTGTACGAGCTGCTCGCCGGCCGCCAGCCTTACCACGAACCGGACTCCGTCAATACGCCGAACGCGATCCTCCTGCGCATCGTGCAAGGACCGCCGCAACCGCTCGAGGGACTTGCGCGCGGCGCACCGGCCGAGCTGATCGCCATCTGCGCCAAGGCGATGGCGTGGGATCCCGCGCAGCGCTACTCCGACATGACGCGGCTCGCGGACGACCTGCGGGCGTTCCTCGAGGATCGAGTCGTCACTGCACACGCGACCGGCGCTCTGGCCGAGATGCGCAAATGGGTCCAACGCAACCGCACGGCCGCGATGCTCGCTGCACTGCTCATCGCGAGCATCCTCACGGGCCTGGGCGGCTTCTCCTACGTCGAGGCGCGCTCGAGCGCGGAGCTGGCCGGAATGAACACCGACCTCGTTGCCGAGGCCAAGAAGGCCAACAGCATCAAGGAGTTCCTGATCGACGTCTTGTCGGCCGCGAACCCGGACCTGGGCAATCCGTCCGACCTCAAGGTGCGCGACCTGCTCGCGCAGTCGGAGGAGCGGCTGGAGGAACAGCTCGCGGACGAGCCGAAGATCCGCGCCGAGCTGCACGAAGTCATCTCGGACGCGTATCGCGTCCTCGCGATGATGCCGGAGACCAAGCGACACAAGCAGATCGCCCTGGACATCCACAAGGACCTCTCCCCCGGCGACGACGTGATCAAGGCGCGCCTGATGATCGACATCGCCGACACGGGCGTCACCACCGCACGGACGCACGACGAGCTCACGTCGGACATCGAGCTCGTGTCGAGGGGTCTAGCGATGGCCAAGCGCGTGACGGGCGAGCTCTCGCACCTCTCCAAGGTCGGCGAGGGGACGCTCACCGCGCTGCGCATCAAGGCCGGCGCGCGGGGCGACAAGTTCTTCGACACGGCCGTCGACTTCCCCTTCTCGATGGCGGACGGCAAACACACGCGCGAAGAGGTCCACGAGTACCTCGTGCGCCTCCCCGGTCAACTCACCTCCGCTTGGGAAGAGGGGCGCCTCGACGATCTGCGCAGCCTCTCGCGCGAGCACGCCCAACGCTACCTCGACGACCCCAAGATGGCCTACATGGTGCCGATCGCGTACGCGCGCTACGCGGCATACCTCGCGGCGATCGGCCAGCCAACAGCTGCCGAAGCGACCCTTCACAAGGTCTTGACGATGGGCGCGGAGGTGCACACCCCCGACGCTCCGCAGCTCGCGCTCCTGCGCCGCTCCGTCGCGGAGCAGCACGCGGACGCAGGGCGCGTCGACATCGCCCTGCCCCTGTTCCGGGAGGCTCTCGCCTTCTACACCGAGCACATGGGACCGACCGACGAGCTGACGCTCGAGACGCGCGTCCTGCTGGCACGCATCGCTCCGGAGGGTGACCAGCTGCTCGACGAGGGCCTCGCGCTCGTGCGCACCGAGCTCAAAGCCACCGAC
Organism: bacterium; assembly: GCA_024226735.1. Classification (GTDB taxonomy): domain Bacteria; phylum Planctomycetota; class UBA1135; order UBA1135; genus JAAELL01. Next base: position 22,733 of record JAAELL010000092.1, read on the forward strand.
GACGCGTACGTGCTCGTGGCCCTCGCAGCAGCCGAACAGCATGTCCGCGCGGACGATCCGGACGCGGCGCGCGCGCTGTGCGAGGAGTGCTTGCCTGCGCTGATCGACGCCGGCCGTCGTGGCGCGGCCAACCTCGCGCAGGTGCGACTCGTGCTCGGCCGGGTCCTGGTCGCCTCGGGAGACGACGAAGGCGCCGAGAGAGCCCTGACCGCCGCGCTCGAATGGGCGGGCGCCAGGAAATCGGCGACCCGCAGGGCGCTCCGCGCCGAGGTGATCGAAGTCCTCGCGGCGCTGTACGAACGGCAAGGAAGGAGCGCCGCCGCCAGCGCGCTGTCGGAACAGGATTGACGGCCTGCGTCAGCGGCAGAAGACCACCCGCACACCGTCGCTGAAGTTCACCCCCGTCCCACCCGGCCCCTGCGGGTCGCGGTACCAGAACTGGAAGAACGTGCTCGAGCCCGCAAGGATCTCGTCCCCTGGCGGCAGCGTCACGTCGAGGTCGTGCCACGCTGTACCGAGCGCATCCATCTGCACGACGGGCAGGCGGTGCAGGCCGCCTTGGCCGAGCCCGATGCAGAGCACGCCGTCGCCGAGCGGAAAGCTCGCCGCCTCACGCCCGAAGAAGAAGAGCCCGAACTGCCCCGGTGGCGCACCTCCGACCGCGAGCGTGAAGTCGTTCCCGTCGAGGCGCGGCGTGCCGCTCGAGCTCAACGTCGCGCCCGGGCCGGCCGAGTTCGGCGACGTCCCACAAAACTCCTCGGGGCCCTCGCCCAGGCAGTCCGCCCCGTCCGTCAACCAGCCGAGGTCGAAGCGCGCGAGCGTGATCGCCCCGTAGCCGGAGCGCTCGAACAGGCACCCCACGTCCCCTTCGGGGAACACGGTGAGCACGCTGTACGCGTAGAAGCTCGGCCAGAGCAGGCGCTGGTGCGGCCACGTCAGACCGCCGTCGTAGGACAACAGCACGGTGCCCATGCTGCGCGAGCTCTGCGACCACGGCCCCGCGTAGAGCAGCCGGCTCTGGGCGAACCCGTCGAGCGGGTCGGTCAGAACGTGGATCGAAGCCATGACCTGCGGCTCGATCAGGTAACCATCGTCGAGCAGCGGCGTCCACGACGCCCCGCCGTCGAAGCTGCGCGCGACCTTGCGGTGGTGCGTCCCGCCGGCGCTGCGCGAGTTGAGCAGCAGGCTGCCGTCGGGCAGCTCGGCGACCTGCACCTCGTTCCCGTTCCCGGGCGACTGCGTGTCGTCGGCGAGCGCGCCCCAGGCCCACGTATCGCCACCGTCGTCGCTGAACGCGGCATACACCTGCCAGCCGCTCGAGCCCTGGTTGAACGGCATGACGAGCCGGCCCGCGTGCGGCGGCCGCCGCTTCTGGATGCCGATGCCCGGCCCGCTCGCGATGCTGCGCGCCACGGTCGGGCGCTTGACCTGCATCGTGTTCTCGACGGGGGCCGTCCATGTCAGCCCGTCGTCGTCGGAGTGCATCTGGAAGTTGCGGCACACGTTGGGCCCGGTGTACCCGGGGACGACGCACGATTCGTGGCAACCCTGCGGATAGCGCTGGTGCATCAGGACGATCCGGCCCGCGTGCACGCCCTCGCGCACCTCGACGACGCACGGGTTGTTGAGCGAGTTGCCCCCGTCGTCGTGCAGGGTCACGAGCGGACCCCAGCTCGCTCCCCCATCGGTGCTGCGCCGCATCACGATGTCGTTCTGGGCGTGGTCGGACGTGCTCTGCCTGCCTTCGGCGAACGCGAGCAGCGTGCCGGCACCGGTCGTGAGGATCGAGGGGATGCGGAACGTGTGGTAGCCCGCGCCGGAGACGAAGACGTCCGTGAAAGTCGGAGCGGGCGGAACAGGAACGCTGGGGTGCTTGGCGAGCAGGTAGCTCTCCAGCGCCTGGCGATCCGGTCCATCGAGCGCCGCGTCGTACACGAGCATCTCCGCGACGTCGCCCGCGTAGCGGTTCGCGAGGTTGTACCGCGCGCCCAGGATCAGGCCGCGCAGCTCCGCCAGCGCGGCGCTGCCGACGCTGACCGAAACACCGTCCACCCAGTGCTCCTGGGCACCAGGAGTCAGCACGATGCTGTGGACCTGTGTGACGCCCGCGGCGACGAACGGCCCGACGCTCGGCGGATCGATCCCGCCGAAGACGTGCCAGCGCGCGGGGTCCGCCGACTGCCCCGTGAACAGCGCATTGCGGCCCGCCGCCGACGTCCCGTCGAACGCGTACCCACCGTCGGCCAACGCGGCGCGCGTCACGACGAACACCGTCTTCTCGCCCGCGAGCGTGCCGAACTCCGACCCCGAGTCGCCCCACAGGTAGTCGTTCCCGTCGAACGCGACCGCGGGATGGCCGTTGAGCGCCGCGGCGCGGAACGTCGGACGCTCCGCGGGGTCGTTGCTCACGCGCACGAGGTCGTGCCCGCGGCCCGTACGGTCGAGCCACGCGCTGACGGGCGCGCCGTCCACGGGGGCACCGGAACCGTTGACGCCGTCCGCGGCGTCGAACCAGGCGTAGAAGGCCGCGAAACCCGGATCGGGCGCACCGCCCGCGTCGAGCGGCCCCTGTGCGAACACGGGTGCGAACACGGGTGCGAACACGGGTGCGAACACGGGCGCGGCGAAGAGAACGAGCGCGAGTCGCTGAGCCGGCATCTACTGGAAGGTGACGGTGAGTCCGTCGGTGAAGTTGTTGCTCGGGCCCGCGTCCCGGTACCAGCACTGAAAGTTCCACGTGTCCCCTGGCATCACTGCCGTCGGAGGATTGACGGGGATCGAGGTCAGGTCGGCCGAGATCGAGCCCATCGGGCCCATGATGATGTTCTGCGTCTGGTTGTAGCGGCCGATGTTGCCAGAGAGGCAAATGAAGCCGGTCGAGCCGGGCGGCTGGAAGAACCCCTGGACCTCACCCGCGAGGAAGTAGCCGAACTGCCCGGGCGGCAGATCGTCCGCGACCAGCGTCAAGTTGTTCGCCGCCACCGCACTGCTGCCGGTTGCGGTGATGCGTCCGGGGAAGCCCGTCGAGTTGGGGATCGCGGGCCCGCAGTAGCTCGTGCCGACCGGCCCGGAGAGGTACTTGGAGGTCAGGTAGGACTCGACCTGCTTGCGCGCGAGGGAGTCGAGTCGCTCGTCGTAGAACAGGAGCTCCGCGATCGTGCCCTGCACGAAGTTCGTGACCGTGTAGCGCGAGCCAAGGATGATGCCGACCATCGGGGACATCACGGACGTCCCGGCTCCGGACTGCACGCCGTCGATGAACAGCTCGTTCGAGCTCGCCTCGAAGATCGCCGTGAAGACCTGCGGCTGGCCGACGGCGACCGCCGGTCCGGTCGTGATGGGCGCGGCGCCCGAGAAGAGCTGCCACGTGTCCGGCGCCGAGGTCTGTCCGTTGAAGAGCGCGTTGCGTCCTTGCACCGACGACGAGTCGAACACGTAGCCGTTCGACAACGTGTCCGTGCGGAACACGACGAAGATCGTCTTGGAGCTCGCGACGGTGCCAAACTCGGTGGCGCCATCGGCCCAGATGTAGTCGTCGCCGCCGAAGACGAGCGCCGGCCGGCCGCCGGCGGACGTCGCGTCGAACACGGGTTGACGCGTCGGGTCCGCATCGACGCGCACGAGGTCGCGCCCCTGACCGGTGTTGTCGACCCACGTCGTCGCAGGCGTGCCGCTCGTGGGTTGCCCGGGTCCATTGACGCCGTCGCTGGCGTCGAACCAAGCGTAGAACGAGGGGAAGCCCGGATCGGGGGTTCCGCCGGGCAGGATCGGACCCTGGGCGAGCGCGGGAGCGATGAGAACGATGGAAGCGACGAGACGGATCATGGCTTGAATCCCCCATGAGGACGTACCTTGTCGGCGTGGGTGCACATCGCCCCCACGCCGCCCTAGTTATAACACGCTCTCCCCCCATGCCGCTGCTGCCCCGGATCGCTCTGCTCGCCCTCTTTGTCGCTGCCTGCTCCATGGAGGACGCGCCGGTCGCCGACCGCGATGCGGATGCCCTGTACGGGACCTACTGCAAGAGCTGTCACGGCGGGGACGGACGCGGCTCCATGGGGCTCGGCTCGAGCTTCGCCGGCGTCGCGAAGCACTGGAACGAGGAGAAGCTGCTCACTTACATCGCCGATCCCGAGGCCTACGCGGCCAAGGACCCGCGCCTCGGCACGCGCCCCATGGCCCCGATCTCGGGCGACGTGCCACCGGAGGCGCGCAAGAAGATCGTCCAGCACACGCTCTCTCTGATGGACTAGTGGTGTGATTCACTCTTGTGCGGCATTTTGGTCGGTGCGTACCCGCCCGCTGCTGCGTTGCGCCTCCTCCGAGACTTGCAGCGAAGTCGCGTCGTCGCTGCGCCTTGCAGCGAACGCGTACGCACCGACCAAAATGCCGCA
>JAAELL010000093.1 GCA_024226735.1 bacterium
ACGAGGACTACGACGAACGGCGTCTGCGCATCGGCCGCGAGTTGAAGCTCGTCGACCTGCGCGGGGCAGAGCTGCAGCTCGACGTCGATCGTTCGCGCTTCCGCGTCGCGGCCTGGCGGCGGACGCCGGACCGGCGCGGTTGGATCTTGATGGCGTACGTGCCCGCGGGTCTGGGCGCGGAAGAGAGCCTCACGCCGCTCGGCCGAACGAAGATCACCGAGCGCGTGCGCAACCCGTCGTGGACTCATCCCGAGACGGGCGTCACGTACGCCCCCGACCACGAGGAGAACGTCCTCGGCGGCTACTGGATGCGGCTCGACGACGAAGGGCTCGGCGAGAGCGGCATCGGTCTGCACGGGTACACGCGGGAGGTGCCGAGCTCGTGGCTCGGCAAGCGCGCGTCGAACGGCTGCGTACGACTCCTGCAAGCGGACATGCGGCGCCTGTTTCACCTCGCATTGACGGGCACGCCGGTCGTGATTCGCGACGGGTCGGCGCGGCCCGGTTAGGATCGGCGCACGCCTGCACCGGCCTCTGGAGAACAAGTCGACGGTCCTCGCCGCGATTCGCGACCTGCTCTCGAGTGAACCCGGGCTCGCCCAGGAGGCGTCGATCCTCGATCTCGACGAGGTCGAGTGGGAGGCGCTGCCTGAGCCAGGCCCTCCTACGGACTACGGGTCAGTGGGTCGCCAGCAGCGACCGGTCGTGGCGTGAGACCCCTTGGAACTCCTATCCGC
>JAAELL010000094.1 GCA_024226735.1 bacterium
GAGATTGATGTCGGCCGCCGCGACGCCGGATCCGAACTTGTCGCCCGGGTCGATCGTCCCCGTGAAGCCGCCGGTCGTTGCGCTGATCTTGACCTCGCCGCGCAGGTTCTCGGAGAAGTCCATGAACAGGATCCACATCGCGCCTTGACTCGTTCCGCCGTCGTTGGAAAGCGGCGCGCCGACGAGCAGGTCGGGCGCGTTGTCGCTGATGCCGGTGCGGATCTCCTCGATCGAGAAGCCGAAGAAGCCGAAGTCATCGAGCTGGCTCGAGAACCCGCCGGAGGTCTGGCTGATCTTGGTAAAGGACTGGACCGTGCCCGACAAGTTGTGCTCCAAGACGTAGATCGCGCCGGTGTTCGAGCCGCCGTCGTCGTCCGCGGGCGCGCCGACCACGATGTGGTTCACGCCGAGGTCGCAGACGGCGGCACCGAACGAGTCGAAGTCGAGCTGGCCCGTGAAGCCGCCCAGGCCCTCGCTGATCTGCGACGAGAAGTCCGGCGTTCCGTTCGAGAACATCGGGATGATGTAGACGGCGCCCTTGCTCTGGCCGCTGGCTGAGTCCGAAGGCGCGCCGACCGCAAGGTCGCCGACGAAGTTGGTGTCGATGTCGCCAATACCCGCGACGGAGGTTCCGAAGCGCGCGCCCGGAGTCGGCGACCACGGAACGAGCTGGGTGATGCGCCGCGTCTTGTTCGACTTGACCGTACCGTTGTCGTTGAGGTAGAGGACCCAGACGGCGCCTGTGTTCGCGTCGTCGCCGGGCGCGCCAACGGCCAACTCGGTGTTGCCGTCCCCGTCGTAGTCGCCGAGGGCCGCGACCGAGATGCCGAACTCGTCGAACGCGGCGAGCTGGTCGCCAGTCACCGCGTCACCGAGGAAGCCACCCGAGGTAGCGCTGATCTTCTGCTCCGCCTTCACGGAGCCGTCGAAGTTCATCAGGATGACGTAGATCGCGCCGGCGTTCGGGGCGCCGTCGTCGTCGCGGAAGGCACCGACGGCGATGTCCTCGATGCCGTCATCGTCGAGGTCGCCGATGCCCGTGACTTCTTGCCCGAAGAAGTCGCCGGCACCGAGCGTGGTCGCCAGACCGCCGGTCGTGTTGCCGATCTTGTCGAGCACGGCGACCTGAGCCGCGGCGAGCGGGGCCCAGCAGGTGGCGAGGGCCGCGATCGCCAAACGGGAGAGGTGGGGAGAGGGAGAGATGGGTCGCATGGAAGGATCTCCAAGTCAGAGTTGCCCGATTCTTGGGAGGGCGATCGGCAGAAGGCGCTCGACCGCCGTTGGACCCCCAAACGCCCGGCCCCGGGGCGAAAGTTGCGTCCCGGTAGGCGGAAACCACGCCTCAAAAAAGTCGGCGATCGAGGCAACCGAACCGCCGCCCGCGCCCGTGAAGGGCAACGCTCAGCACCCCCGTCCGCGGGGGGGTGCGCTATCCATCGGCGCGCTCGCTGGGCCGCGCGTATCCTTTCGAACGACCGGATCTACAGCGTCCGGGCGCACGCTCCTGAAGAACTCAACATGCATCGACAGCGAAGTCCTCTCCTCCTCGCCCTCCTCCTCTCGTTCTCCCTCCCCGCCGCGGCGCAGAGCCCGTATTTCGAGACGGCCTTCCGCGTCCTACCCGCGAACCCCAACCCGCCGACGCCCTTGACAGCCGCGATCACGGGCTTCTTCACCGAGAACGCGCGCCGCGACGCCGTCTTCCTGCAGGGCACGACGCCCGTCCTTCTGCACTCGCCAGCGACCTACCGCAGCTCCGTTCGGTACGACACCGCGGTCGCCTACGACCTCGCTACCTGCCGGAAGCCAGAGTGGAATCGCGACGGCTTCGCGCTCGTCGGCCCCGGCGGCGTGTCGCTGGTGCGCTACGAGCAAGGTGGCTTCGTCGCGGACCCCCTGAACGTCTCCGAGCTCGTGGGCACGAGCCAGATCGTGGTCGCGGACTTCGACGGCAACGGCGTCCAGGGCATCGCCGCCTTCCACGATGCGGCGCAAGAGATGCGCGTCGTCATCGACGCTCTCGGCGGTGGCACGGCCGTGACGAGCTTCTCCGTCGAGACCCCGCTCGACCTCCTCGCCCTCGACTTCGGGCACGCGGCGGGCCAGGAGCTCGCGATCGCCGGCCCCTCCGGGCTCGCGATCTGCGACTGGCGTGGCGTTGCGCTCGAGACCGTGCCGTCTCCCCCCGTGGAGCAGGCCGTCATGACCACGTTCCAAGACTCCGCCACGCCCCACGACCGGCTGGCGGTCGTCTTCCGCATCGCGGGCTTCCCCGACCAGATCCTGATCACAGTCGGCGGAGCCGCGGAGGACCCCGTCCTCCTCGGTCAGACGGACATCTACGCGCTTTGCGCGGGCCGAGTCGACGGAGACGGCGACGAGGACCTGATCGCCCTCGACCGCGCCTGTGGCGATGCGCTCGTCGCGCTCAACCAGAGCAGCGTGTCCCCAGCGACCTTTCCGCTCGTCGCGGGGCACCCGTTCGGCGTCGACGCGGTCCTCGACGCCTCCTCGGTGAGCGAGGCGCTTTACGCGGACTTCGACGCCGACGGCGACGACGACTTCCTCTGCTTCGACAGCAGCCGGCCCGCGATGCTGCTCTACTCCAACCGGCTCGAGGACCCCGCCGGCGGGCGGCTACAGCTCGACGCGGACTACCGCGGCTACTACACGCTGCAGGCCGAACCGCGGACCGCCGAGCTCGAGTTCGCGTGGACGCGCCCAGCAAACCCTCTCGCGAACGCGACCGATGTCGAGTTCACCGTCTGGCGCAGGCCGGCCAGCTCGGCAACCGTCGAATCGCAGGCGCTCGCGTTCGAGTACGCACAGCTGCCGCCCGACTACGAGAGCCAGACGATCAACATCCGCATCGAGAACGCTCCGCTCGATCTCGAGGACACGCTCGTCCTCGAGGGGCGTCTCGTCCGTCGCGCCGGCGGAGCCGTGCTCGCCGCCGGGCCGGCTTGGACCGCCGCGTTCCAGCCGGCGGCGCTCGAGACGGAGCTCGAGCAGATCTACGACGTCGTCGAGTCGATCGAGGTCTACTTCGTCCCCGACCCCAAGCCCGAGGAGTGGCCGGCCGAGTGGGTCGTCAATCCCCCGGCGCCGAACGGGGGCTTCGAGCTGTTCAGCCGCGAGGACTCGGGCATCGTGCCGCTGCCGACGCCGCCCGATCACGACGAGGACCCGCCCGTCTTCGGGTCCGACTGAGAGGCCTGTTTCGTCTTCTGCACCTTGAGGCATCAACGCGCGCGGCGGGCTCGGGCGGTGAACGGCCCCTCGGCATCGACCGCGTCCGCGCCGCTGAAGACCTGGAGGGTCCACAGGATCCGGTCGGGCCACGCCGCGGCCTCGGCCGCGGCGGGCGCCCAGCGCGTGGCTTCGAGCCGGTCCGAGACATCCAGACGCGTACCTGGCCTTCCGTCCTCGTCCGCGAACACCTCGACGAGGAACCAACCGGAGCCGGGCCGGGTCGCGGCCCATTCGAAGGGCGCGTAGCGTTCGACCGGACCGACCGGATGGACCAGCTCGACATCTGCTGCGCCCATCGTCCGATCCGGGATTTCCGGGTCCGCTTGTTCGGGCCCCAGTGCCGCGCGGCTCCAGAACAGGACGACTGCGGCAGCCGTGGCCGCGAGCAGCGTCACGAACAAGACGCGCCGCCGGCGATCGGCTGCGCCGCCGGTCGGCCCAGGCGGACCGGCGAGCGAGTCGACGTGCATGCGCAGGGCTCGCTCGGCGCGGCCCGCCGGCACGTCGCTCTCGGCGAGGGCCGACACGTTCTCGCGTTCGACTTGCCCTGCGCCTGCGAGGCGCTCCTCCATGGCGAGAACCTCCTCGACGAGCGCGGCGCAGCGCGGACAACCCGCGAGCCGCGAAGCGCGAAAGGCACCGCGCGCGTCGAGCTCCGTACCCAGGATCTCATCGAGGGCCTCTTCGTGGCCCGGATCGTGCATCGTCATGCTTGGCTCCGACTCGGATCGGCTTCGTCCTCGCTCGGGAGTGCGCTCCGCAGCTTGCGCAGCCCGCGATAGTACTGCGCCTTCAAAGTGTTCACCGATTGCCCGAGGCGGTCGGCGATCTCCTCGAACGTCAGATCCTCGAAGAGCTTCAGGCGGATCACGCGTTCCTCGGGCGAGCCGAGGTGCACGAGCGCGGCGTAGGCACGCTCCAGCTCCTCTTCCCCGGGCACCTCGCGCTGCGCATCCGCCTCGCGCTCGAGCCCTTCCACGAACACCGGGGCGCGCCGCTTGGCCACGAGCCGGGTGCGCAGCTCGAGCACGCTGAAGCGGTACGCCCAGGTCTCGATCCTGCCGAAGCCCTCGAAGCGATCGAGCTTGCCCCAGATCGCGATCAGCGTGTCCTGCGTCACGTCCTCGAGCTCGTCGGAGCCCAGGGGCGCGCCGAGCTGCGCGTTGCGCGCGAACAGCGCGGCCCGCACGCAGCGTAGGCGGCCCATCAGCTCCTCCACGGCGATCGGGTCCCCCTCCCGAGCACTCCGCACGAGCACGAAGTCGGCGCCGGCGGGCGACGCGTGCCCGTCCGTCTCGCGCGCCGGAGCCCGCGCAATGGGGCTGGCCTCCTTCGAGCCGTCTTCATCCAAGGGAACGGATCCTAACCCGGGCTATTCATGAGGCATTCGACGAGACGCCCCCGATTGGCGCGTAGCGGCGCCTTCGGTGCGACTCCCGGCACTCTTGCTGTTCTCCGCGAGTCTACACGTCGCATCCGGCGGCGCAGGCGGGGCCTCTGGCCCCGTCGAGTACGCCGGGCGCCGCTACGCGCCAATCGGGGGCGTCTCGTCGAATGCCTCATGAATAGCCCGGGTTAACGGGGCGGGGCACCGCCACGGTTGCACGCAATTCGCCGGACCGGGCCGAAATCACGGCAGGACTGGTAGGTTGGAGTTGGACCTGTGCTCACGACCGCCGTCCCTGGAGACTCCCTCATGACGTTCCAAGCTCGTCCTCGCGCCGCTGCCTCGTTGCTCCTGTTGCCGCTCCTCGCAAGCGCCGCGATGGCCCAGCAGGACCTGTTCGTCCTCGGCCGTTTCAACAAGATCTGGCGTGTCGATGGGCACGCCACCGCGACCCCGACCCTCGTCGAGGTCGCGTCCTGGACCACGAACGGCACGGCGTACGAGCCGGTAGGCCTCGAGGTCGACCCTGTCACCGGCGACTTCTGGGTGCTGACGTCCGATTGGGGTGGACAAGGAACGTCGGTCTCCGACCTCGTCCGCGTCGACCCGGCGACCGGCATCGGCACCGTCGCGGTGAGCCTACCTGCGGCGATGATGCGCGGGCTCGACCGGCGCTGGGACGGGAAGATGTACACGATCCGAGACCAGGAAGAGCTGTGGCTGATCGATCCGGTCGCAGGCACCTGGGTCGTCGAGCCGCTCTCCGCGCCGGTCGGCAGCTTCTGGGCTCCGGTCGCGGTCGACACGCGCGGCAACCTCCTCAGCGAGCAGGCCTCGACGCTGGTCACGATCGACCCGCTTTCGGGCGACGTCAGCCCGCTGCCGCCGACGCTTCCCGGCGCGCTGCCGACCGGGATCGAGATCGGTGCGGGGAGTGTCTACTCCGTCGGAGCCACCGCCGACCTCTGGCGCTTCGACACGGCGCAGGGCGTGTGGGTGGAGCTGTTCCCGGCGTGGAACGAGATGAGCAACGGCTACGACCTGGCCTTCAGCGAACCGGTCGATGGCGCGGGCTACGCCGAGGTGTGTGACGGCCTACCGAACTCGACGGGCTCGGGCTCGACGCTCGAGCTGATCGGGGGCAACAACGCGTCGTCGAACGACCTCGAGCTCGCGTCGCGGCAGCTCCCGCCGAACCAGTTCGGCTACTACCTGTTGAGCGACAACGCGGCGAGCATCCCGGTCGGCCAGGGCGTCCTGTGCCTCGGTTTCACCGTGCATCGCTACTCGAACGACATCCTGAACTCGGGCGCGGACGGGGCCGTGCGCTTCCCGTTGGACCTCGGCCAGCTCGCCAACGGTCTGCCCACGCTGCCGGGCGACACCTACCTCTTCCAGTTCTGGCACCGCGACGCGGTGCAGGGCTTCTCGACGTCCAACCTGTCGGACGCCGTCGCGGTCACGTTCCAGTAGAACGCGGCCGGGCGCGGGCGCGGTATTACCCGTCTGAGCCCCCGCCCGGCCGGCCGCTCGGGTCGTTACTGAAAGGCAACCGCGATCACGTCGGAGAAGTTCGACGTCGCGACGGGATGTCGGTGACCACCAGCCGCACGTCGTTGTCGGCGGCGACGTCGGATCCGAACGCCTGCACGCGCGCCGGGCGGCCCGTCGAGTTCGGCACCGCCGGGGTGCACGAGCGCACGCCCGTCGGCGCGGAACAGGACGGGAGGAAGATCTCGAGGTCATCGATCAGGGCCTCGACCAGCGACGGCTCCGCCAGGTCCTGCGCGACGAAGCGCAGGCGCATCGTCGCGGTCACGGGGGCCGTGTCGGCGACGCGGAACGCGTGACGCACCCACCCACCGTGCACCTCCATGCCGCCCGGTCCGATCGACTCGACCGGCAGCCAAGTGACGCCGTCATCGTTCGAGAGGAAGACCTCGAACACGTCGTCCTCGGGCGCCAGGCTGCCGCCGTTGATGTACCACCTCCAGTAGGAGACGTGCGCTTCGGGCCATGCGGACAGGTCGTACCGCGCCGAGGTCAGCGTCGTCGCTCCGGCGTCGACGTCGTTCACACCGACGCCTCCACCCTGGCCCGTGACCCAACACATCGTCCCGTTCGGCGTGTGATCGGTCGGCGGTTCGGGGCCGACGCCCATCGGGTCCGCAAGCGTCCACACACCAGTCGTCGCCGTGTCGCCGGGCGCGCCGACGGTCCAGCCGGCGGGCCCCTCGAAGGCCTCGGCCAGCAGCACGGCCTCCGCGGCGCCGACGGCGGTGCTCGCGGTCAGCCCCGGAGCGGGAAGCGGGCACGTCCAGCGCATGCCCCCCGTCGTGCGCGCCTCGAGGTACCAGGTCACGCTCGTGCCGCACGCCGCGGCCGGGAACGACGCGCGGTAGTCGTCGCCACCCAGGGACACGAGCGGGGTCGAGACGAAGCCCGACCCGGTGTCGGTCACGAGAACCACCGAGCCCGGCTCGAGCGTTCCGGGCACGGCCTGGGTGAGGGTCACGTCGACGTCCGTTCCCGCCGCGGACAGCGTCTCGGGCATGCCGCCCGGGATCGCCCACTCGAGCGCCGGCGGGGACGCCGTGATGCTGATCCCCCCGCGCACGTTGTCGATGCCGAACACGACCTCCTCGTCCTCGAGCACGAGGATGTCCTGCAGCGCGAAGTTGCTGATGAACGCGGCGAAGGGCGCCGTGTCGAAGCGATGCCGGATCACGGGGGCACTGGGGTCGCTGACGTCGATCCCCTCGATCCCGTAGGCGAACCGCGCGTACCAGAGGGTGTCGCCCACGAACTCACCGCCCCGGATGTTGCCGTCGCCCAGGACCAGGGCGGTGAGGAACTGGGGGGCCATGACATCCGTCACGTCGTACGTCAGGACGGCGCGCACGAACAAGCTCGGCTGGTTCCCGATCACCACCGTCGTCATGGTCGGGTCGACCGACACCTCACGCACGATCTCCGAGTTCGGAATCGGGACCGAAGAGAGCATCACGGGTTGGCTCGGGTCACTGTAGTCGATGATCTCGAGCGCGCTGACAGTGTCTCCGCTCCCAGCGAATAGCAGCGTCCCGCCCGCGAAGGGACCGCTCGAGGGTTTCACGACCTCCAGCGCATCGACCGTGACCGCCCCCTGGTCGGCGCGATCCGCCGTTTCTTCCGGAGCGCTCGCTGCGTCGTCCGTCCCTGGCACGCGGCGTTCGTCCCAGCCGGCGTGACTGGCCCATCCCGCCTCTCCTAAGTGGTGTGATTCAAGAGTTCGGGTCATTTGTCCGGCCGGTTTCGCGCGGTGGCGTCGTTGCCGGAACCCGTGAGTAGCACAGAGGCTACGCCCGGAACCCGGCGCCTAGCCACCGCACGAAACCGGCTCGGACAAATGACCCGAACTCTTGAATCACACCACTAGCTGGCCAACACCCATCCCCGCCCCGCTCGAGAAAGGCCATGCCCATGCGCTTGTTGTCCGCGCTCCTCCTATCGCTCCTCACGCCGCTCGTCGGCGCGCAGAACCTCCTCGTCGCGAGCCGCTTCAGCGACGAGGTCCTCGCGTACGACGGCCAGAGCGGCGCGCCCCTGGGGGCGTTCGCGAGCGGCGGGGGGCTCTCGAACCCGACCGGTCTGACGTTCGGTCCGGACGGCGATCTCTACGTCGCCAGCGCCAACACGAACCTGATCCTGCGCTACGACGGATCGACGGGCGCTCCGCTGGGCGTCTTCGCCGCGGGTGGTGGGCTGCAGGCTCCGCGGCAGGTGAACTTCGGGCCCGATGGCCACCTGTACGTGTCGAGCGCCGCGACCGACGAGATTCTGCGCTACGACGGCTTGTCGGGAGCGTTTCGCGACGTGTTCGTCAGCGGCGGCGGGCTGGCCGAGCCCGTCGGCTTCGCGTTCGGCCCAGACGGCGACCTGTACACGTCGAGCCTCTTCTCAGACTCCGTGCTGCGCTACGACGGTGTCAGCGGCGCCTTCGTCGAGGTCTTCGCGTCGACGGGACTCTCGGGCCCTGTCGAGGTCCTGTTCGGCCCCGACGGCAACCTCTACGTCACCGCGGCCTTCACCGGGCGCATCCTGCGCTTCGACGGACACACGGGGCAGTTCCTCGACGTCTTCGTCGCGGACCCCGCGCTGTCCGTCCCTTTCGGTCTGACCTGGGGTCTCGACGGCGACCTCTACGTCGCCAACCAGCTCGCTGACTCGATCCGTCGCTACGACGGGACGACCGGTCAGCTCGCGAGCGTCTTCGTCGCCCCCGGCGCCGGCGGGCTCGACAACCCGCTGTTCACCGTGTTCACGCCGCCGGCGACCGGGTTCGGGCTCCTTGCCCCCCAGCCCTGCATCAGCGGCTCGCTCAACGACCTGCGCGTGACGGGCGCCGCCCCCGGCGCGTCCCTCGTCCTCGTCTTCGGCCTGCAGTCCGGCGATCGCCCGCTGCCGGGCTGTGGCGGCGTCGCGATCGAGATCGAGGGTGCCCGCGTCGTCGGCCATGGAACCGCCGACGAGGCGGGCAACCTCGTCCTGCGGCGCCTCTTCCCGGCGACCTTCGCCGGTCAGACGCTCCACCTCCAGGCGTTTCGCCCGGGCACCTGCGAGGTGAGTCGGCTCGCGCTCCACCCCGTTCCCTGACGCGGGCACGAAGAACAGCCCGCGACGCTCACGGACCGTCGCGGAACCTGGCACCGTTCGCCTCCGCCACGGCGATGACGGACCCCGCCCCCCACAGCCCAGAGCACCCCGCGAACGGGGAGCTCGTGCAGCTGGCCCGGCACGAGCTCGGCGCCCGCGTGCGCATCGAGAACGCCTCGCGCGGTTTCGGACGGCCGTCGACCGTGTGGCGACTGATCGGCGACGATGGGTCGCGGGCCTGGCTGAAGCGGCACGCCAGCACGCTCTTGTACGAGCGTGAGAGGACCGCACTCGAGCGCTTCGTGCCGGCGCTCGGGGAACAGGTCGACTGGTCCGCACCGTCGATCCTCTCCCGGAGCGATCGCTGCGGACTCTGCTGCTGTCCGAGGTGCCCGGTGAGATGGTCGAAGCGGGCTCTCTGAGTCGCGCTGAGAACGAGGCGCTCCTCCGGACTTCGGGCTCACCGCGGGCGGCGTCGGCGCACTGCTGATCGCCACCGGCATCGTGACGCTGATGTACATCGGACTCTGCGACTCGATCGCGGAGATTTCGACGTTCTCGTCCTCACACCACTTCATCAGCTAATCCCGGCAAAACCCCGAGTCGCCGCGGACTACGATGCGAGTGTTCGGCCACCGCGACCGCACGCGCGACACGATTCGCTCAAGCTCCTTGTCGCTGCCCGCCGCTCCGTCCTGGTTCGACTCGCGCAGCCGAGCGCAGAGCAGATGGTCACCGCAGAAGATGTAGAGCGGCAGGAAACAGCAGCTGTCGTAGTAGCCATGAAAGAAGCGCCCGACCTGCTGACCGTGGATGCGGTCATCAGTCGCGTCGAGGTCGAGGATGATCTCCTCAGGCGGTGACTCGTGCGCCTCGATCATCAGTTCGACCAGCAGGTCGTCGGCGGCGCTCTGGTCGAGCGCGATCTTGCAGTAGCGGTCTTTCGCGGCAAGGTCGGGGTGTGAGCCCTCCAGCCGGCGAATCGTCGACGGGCCTGCCATGCCGCGCCCCTGGTCGTGCTCGTGTTGGCGCTTCCGTCCCTTCGGATCGGCCTTGCCTACCACGGCTGCCAAGAGAGGATCGAGCCTCAGCGGTTCGTGGTCGTTCACGTCCTCGTACCCGAGGGCAATCACCCTCCCTGGAGCGACCGGCGACCTCGCGAACTGCCCCGCCGGCAGCCCGTGCCTCGATGGACGCTGGATTGAGGGCTAGACCCATACATGGACAGCAAAACACAGCCCTGACCAGCCGATCATGACGTAAACTGAGATTGGACCAGGTCACCACTCCTCGGACGTAACTGTGCGTATACGACTTTGTATCGCGGCGGCGACAGCCATCATCTCTGTTCCCGGGAAAGGCTTCGCTCAGACCTACTACGTGATGTTTGAAGAGCGGCAGAATTTCCAGTCCATCAATGGTACAAGCGAGGTGATTCGCCAGAGCGAGGGGGCGGGGCTAGGCGCCTCGGGCGAGAACGTTGCAGCGATATTCGTTTGGTTCTTCGATCAGAGCGACCCCAATGCCGCTGATCTGCCCGGAGCAGCGTCAAAGGCACCGGGCACCGAACAGATTTCGGTGAAGTTCCGAATCGAATCGCCCGTTTTTCCGGAGGCAGTCGCTACAGCGGGGCTCATGCCCACCGCACTAGAAGAAGTCACCTTGTATGACGGCACCGGCACTCGGCTACTGGCGCAAGGTGGCACGAGTGACACTTTCGAGCTCATAATAGACCCTGGTCAGTCTCGCTACACACTTCAGGCTAAGATCCTCCTATACGCCCATGAGGAGCTCAGCGCTTTTAACGACGATGCCCCGCTCGAGGAAATGCAGTTCGTGATCGACGCTTTGCACAGCGACGACACCAGCATCACACTCACTCCCGGCTGGCACATGCGACGATTCCTTGTAGAAGATTCTGCCGGCAGCGTCGACGATCCGCCCACCCAATCAGTTGTGTGCAGCACCGTTTGCTCAATCGGAGGCTGCCCAGTCATTCTCGGGCCGCCCAATGGCGAGCCAACGGACCTCACCTTGCAGATCGGCCACACTTCGCCTTGGACCTCCAAAGACAGGCATCCGACACTGCCGATTTGCGCCGTATCCGGTCAGAGCGGACACTGCCAAGAGTCAATAAAGGCATTCAGCGAGGGGCAGGCCCCCAACAACGACTTTGGCTACATGGGATATCGCTTTCAGGACCGAGACAGCCAAAGCGATAAGCACACGATCTGTGGCTGTCAGGCTGCGATCGATAGAGATGACATCTGGATCGAGTTCGAAGTTACTGGAACAGCCATCGCTGCAGCAGATCCCGCGAATGTCGATCCAGCAACGGAGGATTACGTATTGCGCTATGTGTCACAGTCAAGGAGCTTCGACATCCCCGTAACCTCGAGTCAAGTCTTCCTAAACGTAAAGCGCAACGACTACAACCCGAAACCGCCGACCTGCTTTACAGACAGGACGCCACCCGGCTTTGGGCTACGAGCCGTGATGCACCCCAATACCGACTCCGCAGATTACGAGACGATTATCATTCGAACAAAGGCGGTATGGCTTGATTTTGTGGGGGGACCGGTGGCCAATGTGGGGTGGAACGATGTTGCCAAGTTCATCGTAGAGGAGGGATCGTAATGCGCCGCTGCCAACCTGTATGCCTCCTCAGCTTTGTCCCGCTTGTAGGTGTGGCCCTTGGGACAGCAAACGGCCAATGCAGCGAGCAAACACTGTCGCCATCTGCTAGTCATGCCGGGGATGGATTCGGCGCACAAATCAGTTTCTCCGGCGACGAGATTGTTGTTGGCATGCCCTACTATGTTGGCGACCACAGCTTCCAAGGTTCCGCCACCATATTTACCCGCAACGGAGATACCTGGACGGAGTCCCAAACGATCACATCACCAAACGCTGGACCCAATCACGCATTTGGCTCCACGGTAGCTAGCGATTCAGACGATCTCATGATTATGGAGGAGCGCCAAGACCTCTCGGTCTTTCCCGAAGGCGGGCCTGCCGTCCATATCTACCGAAGACTGGGTGCACAGTGGGTCTGGTCCCAGAGGATCGATGCCCCCGCGCCAGGAAACCCAAATGCAACTCACTTCGGAAACAGCATAGCAATAGACGGGGATGCGGCGTATATTTCGGACAATCGAAGTGGAACCGTGCATGTCTACGAGAAAATGGGCTCCATTTGGACAGAGAGAGCGCCAATCACCGCAGCCGATTTTCACCCCCTTCAGGTGTCGCCAGATGAAATATCAGGGAACATCCTAGTGCGAGGCAATCGATTGCTTGTGACAACCATCGGGATAGCTCAGCCGGGCCACTCCGTCTTTATTGTCGAACGAGATACAAATGGTAGCTGGCACGGAGTCGATGAGCTTTTCATAACCACGCTTTCGTTTCCCCCAAGCATGGCTATGACCGAGGACACTATTTTCGTTGGCGCGCCGCTTGATGCGGGGCAGGCGGGCCGTGTCTGGGTGTACGAGGAGACCGGTGGTCAGTGGACGGCGGTCCAATCAATTACCCCTGATCCGTGGTTCAACCTTGCGAGGTTCGGGACTAGTCTAGCCTACAACTCTGGCGTCCTTGCAGTCTCGGCACCCTCGTGGGACTTGCCACTCAACGCGACCGGCAGAGTTTACGTTTTTGAACATGACGGGATATCTTGGTTCCAAGCAGCAGCCCTCGATACAGGGCAGCCGGTGTCCGGTGCCAGGCTCGGAACGTCGTTAGCTGTTTCCGAAGACGTGATAGCAGGAGGTGCGCCAGGTGCCCTTGGGCTTGGGCTTCCCGGCACCGTGAGCGTTTTTGACTTAGCGCGCCCAATTGGCACCGAGTATGGAGAGAGCACTACAAACTCGACTGGTTTGGGAGCGGTTCTTCAGGCAAGAGGAAAGGCAGTGGTCGACACCAACTGCCTGCACTTCCAGATGGCACAGCTTCCGCCAGGTCAGTTTGGATATGCTCTAATGTCGACTTCGCAGGGGTACACCCCTCTGTTCGGTGGATCGCAAGGGGTCCTCCATCTTGCTCTCCCGATTGTGCGATTTTCGCAAGACATCCTCGTTTCGGATGGTCAGGGAGAAGCTTCGTTTTTCCCGGACCTCCTTGCACTGCCACAGAACACCGTGATTGTGCCTGGAGAAACGTGGAGTTTTCAATACTGGTTCCGTGACATGAACCCAGGGGTAACGTCGAATACTACGAACGGCCTCGCAATCACCTTCGAGACGAACGCCGACCCCACCACTCAGTTCCCTGCCACGCTACTCCAGGTAGACGAGGATGCGCTCCAGCTTTCTGTTATCGTCACACTTTCGCAGGAGACCGACCAGGACGTGATCGTGCCCTACACCACCAGCGGAACGGCGGAATACAATACCGACTGGCGAGTTGAAGAGTCGAGCCCGATCGTGGTCCCCGCCGGGGAAAGCTCATTCGAGATGACAATCATCGTGGCCGGGGATGCGATCCAAGAAAGCGATGAGACCGGAATCATAGCACTTGGCCCCCCCACAGGGGGCGTGCTCGGTACCGCATCAGAGTTCACGCTCACCATCCGGGACGACGATTGACGGGGGTCGTGTGGTGAGCGGCACCGGAAGCTCAACTCATCGAGACGCTCGAGGCGTTCTTGTTAGTGAGGAGCGCGCCGAGGCATAGGGTGCACGTGCGTGTGCCGGCATAAGCGACGTAACCCGTGACCCCCAACGCTCGCGCACATCGGGGTAGACCATGCATGGTCTACCCAGTCGCGACCGAGGTGATCACCACTGCGGCACTTGGCCGACCCGTCGGCTTCGCGTTCGGCCCGGACGGCGACCTGTACACGTCGAGCCTCTTCTCCGACTCCGTGCTGCGCTACGACGGTGTCAGCGGTGCCTTCGTCGAGGTCTTCGCGTCGACGGGACTCTCGGCCCCGGTCGAGGTCCTGTTCGGTCCCGACGGCAACCTCTACGTCGCCAACCAGCTCGCGGACTCGGTCCGCCGCTACGACGGGACGACCGGACAGCTCGCCAGCGTCTTCGTCGCCCCCGGCGCCGGGGGACTCGACAACCCACTGTTCACCGTGTTCGCGCCGCCGACGACCGGATTCGGGCTCCTCCCCCCCCAGCCCTGCATCAGCGGCTCGCTCAACGACCTGCGCGTGACGGGGGCCGCCCCCGGCGCGTCCCTCGTCCTCGTCTTCGGCCTGCAGTCCGGCGATCGCCCGCTGCCGGGCTGTGGCGGCGTCGCGATCGAGATCGACGGCGCCCGCGTCGTCGGCCACGGAACCGCCGACGAGGCGGGCAACCTCGTCCTGCGGCGCCTCTTCCCGGCGACCTTCGCCGGTCAGACGCTCCACCTCCAGGCGTTTCGCCCGGGCACC
>JAAELL010000095.1 GCA_024226735.1 bacterium
ACGACATCCTCCACGCCCGGTCGGCACCTGAAAGCCTCCCCGAATCCACGAATTCGCCTACGTTTCCAGGCGCCAACCGGACGCGGATGCTGTCGCCCTGGCATCCGAAGCACTTCTTCAACGGGCTGCTAGAGGGGGCGCGTTGGATTGCCTGGATAGAAGAAGAGAGGCGAGCGGTGGGGAACACACCGCTCGCCCCCGAGGCAATCCTCAAACCCTCGTGGCTGCCTGCCAGCACCACGGGGCCACTGTTCTTTAGGACAACGACGCCCTGGGGTAACGACTGATCTGGGATTCCCTCCGGCACCGAGCGAGTGTCCAGTGTTTGATGGGGAGGCTCCGAGCCGAGCCCTTTCATCTCCAATTGCACCGACAATTACGCTGGCCTGCGTGTCGAACGTCTACTGTCCGGCCCTGCCGAACTCGACGGGCGTGCCCGCGGAGCTTTGCGCAAGCGGGTCGACGCAGACCTCGTTCGATTTGCTCCAGCTAACCGCGACCGCGCTTCCATCGATGGAGTTCGGCTACTTCCTCGTCAGCCGCACCCAGGACTTGGTGGTCCCGCCGGCGAGCAACGGTTTGCTTTGTCTGGGAGGAGACATCGGCCGCTACAACGCGCCGGGCCAGCTGGGGGCTTGCCCGACGATCACGCTCGCGGTCGAGCTTGGACAGCTCCCGACGAGCACGCCAGGGAGCGGCCAGGCGATGGCCGGGGAAACGCTCAACTTCCAGTGCTAGTTTCGTGACGGAGCCTCGAGCAACTTGACCGATGGGGTCAGCGTCACACTGCAGTAGGGAGCTTGCTGCCGCCCGGGAGTTTTGCTCGATTCGCTGAAGACTCTCGGGCGCCGGCACGCTCTCTGGTCCGAATCGAGCGAAATGACACACGCCCACGAAGATCCCTCCCACTCGCTGTCGGAGCGCGCGGCCTTGGAGCTGGAGGCCGACGGGGCCTGGCTTCGAACCCTCGCTTCCGCGCTCACGCGCGATCCTGCTCGTGCGGCGGAGGCGGCTCAGGTCACGTGGATGCGGAGTTGGCGCGTCCGGCAGCGGGGGAGACCCGCATCGCGCTCCTGGCTGAGGACGGTGCTCATCAACGCTCTCCGCAGGGAGGCGAGTGATGATGCGCGCCGCGAGGCTCGGCACGAGCGCTCCGTGCGCCCCGAGCGCGCGAGCGACGAGCTGGACACGTTGGAGAGGATCGAGCTCCAGCGGACGGTCCTCGACGCAGTGCGCAACTTGGACGAGCCCTATCGAACGACCGTTGTTCGGCGCTTTCTGGACGACGAATCGGTGGCCACGATCGCAGCGCGACAGGGAGTTCCGCGCAAGACGGTTCACACGAGGATCTCGCGGGCGCTCGCGGCACTGCGAGCAGATCTGGATCGGCGTTCGCAGGGCGGTTCGAGCTATTGGCTCGGCGCGTTGGCCCTGATCGAACCGGACGCTCGGCCTCCACTTCTTCTGATCGGAGCAACATCGATGGAGCTTGGAACGAGGACTCTGGTGAGCGCGGCGCTCGTCCTGATCGGGATCGGGGGCTACTTTGGATTTCGTGACCGCCAAGCGCCGCCAACCGGTGTTTCGCGAGCCGTGCTCGCCCCCGAGGACGGGCTGGAGGAGATCAGCCAGCCACTCGCAGCGCACACCCCCGACAGGGAAGAGCGGCAGGCGATCGACGTGACGGACGAGCCGAACCGCGAAGCGACCGAGGTCCAAGCCGAACCCAGCTCGCCTCGCGCAGGGCGCGTGCTCGATCTGGAGGGCGAACCCGTGGCCCACGTCAAGCTCGGACTCTGGACAGGCACCACCGCCGAAGGCCGGCGCGCTCCCGTCGTGACGACGGCGAGTGATGCAGCGGGGCGCTTTCGAATTGATGCGACCAGTGGAGGCTGGCTCGACATCGCCGACGAAGCGTGGACCGCTCTGTTCACCCCACGCCTCGAGGCGTCAGGCGGCGGCGGGAGGGACGCCGGTGACGAGCTGCGCTTGATCGCGATGCCTGCGGCGGAGCTCTCGGGGCTGGTCATCGATCGCGACGGTCGACCGATCGCAGGTGGCGAGGTCCGTTGCGAGATCGACATGAAGATCTACCTGTCCTCGACGACGGGACACCAGCGCGAGCGCGTGACCGGCTGGAGCACGACCACCGATCATGAGGGCGGCTATCGCCTCCAGCGGTTGCCCGCGATCCGAGCCGCTCGCCTCATCGCTTCCGCACCGGGTTACGACGCCGTGGAACTCGCGGTGCCGGCGAGCACGGACGAGGCCTTCGACATCGTCCTCGAGCGATCCAAGCCCAGGCCGCGTTCCTTGGAAGGGCGCGTCGTCGATGCGCACGGTGCGCCGATCCACGGGGCGTGGGTGACGACTGGTGGCGTCGCCGGTCGCTCGGGGCCCGATGGTCGTTTTGTCGTGAGGATCAATGCGCTGCCAAGCGAGACATCGATCGTCGTGCGTGCCGTCGTCGAGGGGCTGCTTCCAGCGGTCCGGACCATCACCCTTCCCGCCCCCGACCCGGTCGAGTTGATCCTCGATGGGGCCCCGCTTTCGATCGAGGGAACCGTCGTCGACGCAGAGGGGCGACCCGCGCGGGGCGCCCACGTCTGGGTCGAGGGCACGGAGGGGTTCGGCTCCCTGGAGCGTTCAATCAGTGGAGTGACCTACCTCGTCTCCACGACCTTCGAGGAGCTCATGCAGCCCGAGGGCGAGGAGTGGCGCTCGAAGGAAGTCGAGTCGACGACGGGCGCGTTCGAAGTTCATGGCCTGCGCGACAGCACCTACGGCGTCTGTGCGATCGATCCCGCGACCCTCCGTTCCGTGTCGGTCGCCAGCGTCCGCGCAGGGGCGCGAGGACTCACC
This sequence comes from bacterium, assembly GCA_024226735.1. GTDB lineage: Bacteria > Planctomycetota > UBA1135 > UBA1135 > JAAELL01. The sequence goes on from JAAELL010000095.1 coordinate 2,863, forward strand.
TTGCAACTGCCCGGCTCCGGACCGGCGAGGCCTCTATCCGGGCGCATCGTCAACGTAGAAGGCGAGCCCCTCGCCGGCGTGATCGTCCGAGCCTCTCTCTCGCGCAGCCATGGCGCTCAACGGCTCCAGGTGCCTCCGACCACGAAGACGGACGAGCAGGGCGCTTTCCTGTTTCCCGACGTCGCAGCGGAGAGGGTCACACTCTCCCTGGCCGATCCCCGGCACCGCGTGGATGACGAGCGGCTCGTCCTCGAATCGTACGGGGACCGCGACGATCTCGTCTTCGAGCTACGCCGCACCGTCCGTGCACGGTTCGAGGTCGAGGACCCCAGATTCGAGGACGGGATCCTGCAGCTGTTCGACGCCTCCGGCGAGTGGGTGCCCGTGAAGCTCCGCCACGGCAGCCACGAGATCAAGTCCGATCGAACGCTCCTCGCCAAGGGACGCACGGGTGTCGTTTCGTTCCTCGACGCCGCGGTCACGGTCGTCGTGAGCTCGGAGACGGAGGAGCTTCGGATGCCGCTCGACCTCAGTGGCGTGGGGGAGCTGACGATTCGGGTCCGCTAGCCTGATGGCCCGGCCTTGCCTCGGGGAGGGGCGGGGAGCTTAGAAGAGCGGCTTCTTCTTTTTCAGTCGGGGCGTCAGGAGAAGGCGCTGGAGCTCTTGAAGGTGGCCATGCGAGAGGTTCCCGATGGTCACCCCGCGTACGACGTCATGGCCGCGGCCGCACGCGTCGGCGGCGACCGTGAGGGGGCGCGCGAGCTCCTTGAGGCGGTGCTCGAGCGCCGGCCCGAGCACCGCAGCGCGCGCGAGGCGCTGGCCGAGCTCTGAGGCAGCGCGACGTTCGTTGGCAACTGCGCGCTCTGGACGACTGGTAGGGGCGTATGCGCGCGAAGGGTGAATCGGGTCCAAGAAAACTTCTCGATTGCGAGTAGCGCGCGTCGCATGTCCACTGAGTTGACGGACAGTCGTATCGACGATCCTGACCGCGATCGGCAACCACGACATCGAGTTCAGCTGCCTCGAGTTCGTGGCCACTCCCGTACCGACCGGGCAGTTCGGCTACTACCTGATGGCGCGCACGCAATCACTCGTGCCGCTCTTTGGCGGCAGCCAGGGCAACCTGTGCCTGGGACTGCCGCTCGTTCGCTTCCGCCAGGACATTCTGGTCGCCGACGCCGCGCGCCAGATGCGCTACGCCCCCGACCTCACGGCCTTGCCCCAGAGCACGACGTTCCTTCCTGGAGAGACCTGGACATTCCAGTGCTGGTTCCGAGATCTCAACCCCGCGCTCACGTCCAACACGTCGAGCGCGCTCGCGATCACCTTCCGAACCGCGGGCGCTCCGACCGTGCAGTTCCCTGTCGCGATCACCGACGCGCTCGAAGACGCGGTGGCGTTCGAGCTCCCCGTGACGCTGTCGCAGGTCACGGACGTGGATGTACCGGTCTCCTATTCCGTTGCCGGCACGGCGACGTCCGACGTCGACTATCAGATCGCGTCCCCCAACCCGCTCGTGGTTCCGGCCGGGCGGAGCACGGCGCTCCTGCGCGTGGAGGTCCTCGAGGATGCGGCGGTGGAGAGCGACAATGAGTTGTTGATCACGCTCTTGCCGCCGACCGGAGCGCTGTTGGGGACGTCGGTCGTCCACGAGATGACGATTCGCAACGACGACTGACGACGCGACGCGGGATGCCTGCCTAATCCGGCTTCCCGTACTTCTCGGGTCTCGGCTCCTCGAGCAGGAACGGCTGGGGGCGTGCCTTCGGGCACGCATCACCGTCCGCGATCATGGCTCCCGGCCGGCCCTTCTCGTCGGTGTGAAACGGACGTGGTTCCATGAGGGGTCGGGGCGCTTCGAATCCCCTGCGCCCATCCAGGTCCATACGCATCATGCTCTTCTCGGAACATGTGTCGTGTTGTTTGGGATCTTCGTGCATTGGATACCTCCCTTGGGTTGTCGCTACGCCCTCGTGAACCAGCCTTGTGACTCGTAGTCAGGACGCGCCGGATCCGCGAAGTTCGTCCACATCCAGATCCAAAGCTGGCCGGCTCGATACAGCGACATGTCGGCGTAGACGTAGCGCGTCGCGAAGCCGTGGTGATAGACGGCGTAGATGAAGTGTCTATCTCCGACGGTTCGGTGCTCTCCACCGACCTCGCCCCAGTCGCAGTCCTCGGGCGAGCAAGAGCCCCATAGCCTCATGTGCCAGGGAGGCCCCGGCGGATACAGCTCTCCGTTCAGGATCTGGTCCTGGCAGGTAAACCGCAGCGCTGCTCGGGTAAGGCCCCGCGTGTTCGGGTCCGAGTTGATCCACGTACCTTCTTCGGGCTGTGCGGCACAAGACATTCTCTCTCCTCCGGAAACGGATCACAAAGCCTGATAGGAATACCAGGAGCCTATACGAGGTGCGGAACTTCGACAAGTCGGGTGGGGAACGCGAGTGGCCACGGGGCCCGACGCGGGCGTACTTGAATCGGACCGTTCCCGATCCGAACGCTCGTGTTGCCCGATTGGCGCGCAACGACTTGGCGCTGGTGGGATCTCCCTTATCTCCGCATCCCTCGGAGTTCCCATGCGACTCGCCATTCTGTCGATCCTCTTCGCCTGGCTGATGACCGTCGCAGGCAATGTGAACCGGCATCCTCGTCGAGCTCGTAGAGGAGTGAGTCGTGAACGAGTCGGGAGATGGCGGCGTGGGCCTTCTCCGGTGACTTGGCGCGGGCAACCCTGTCACGTCGCGAGCTCATCAATGATCAGCGCGACTGCCAGGTCCGGGTCGGCTGTCATGCGCAAGAACCGATGCACCTGGGAATCCCCGTGGGGGAGCTTGCGGGCGGCGCCACCGGCCATGCCGAGAGCGAACGCAGCCCCGTCGCCACACTCGGCGACGAATCGCTCGTACTCGTCTTGGATACCCGGCCTGGGCCCGTAGAAGCCCTCGGTCTTGCCACCGATGAACACCGCCGCGGAAAGCGCAGATGTAATCATCGCCGTTCGCATCGTTTCGATGTCAGCCCCTGGATCGTCACCGTTCCCGTGTCCGTCCACTGCACCCAGCTCTCGCTGAGCATCGGATCCGCGTCGATGAGCGCGCGGACTCTGCGGGCTGCATCTTCTCCGTCCGGTGCCTCGACGATGTCCACGTAGATAGGGTCCATGTCTGATCTCCCTCCGGCTCGTACGATACTCGGGTGCTTCCGTCATCCGCTGTTACAGCTCGAGCGTAACCTCACCGCGGGTCCAGTGTTGCGCGCGATCTGGACTCGCGCGGTCACGAGCGAGGTCAGTTGAGGAAGGCGCCCGGGTCCCGCACGGCCTGCCCGAACGGCGAGTGCGAGCAACGTGGCCGGCATGACTCAGGCACCGTCGATACCGCTGCACCGCCTGCGGCAAGACCTTCGGCACCAGAACGGGCACGCCCTACCAGCGCCTTCAGCACTCTATGGCCCGGTTCGACCGCGTCGCCACCCTCAGCGTCGAGGGCGTCAACAAGTCGGCCATCGCCAGACTCGAGGGACTCTCCTGGAACACGGTCGCTCGCTGGCTCGAGCTGGCCGCTGGTCGTGCGCGTCGATTCAACGTCGAACATGTGCGCGGCCACGCCCTCGTTGAGCTTCAACTCGATGAGATGAACACGTTCCTCCAGAGTCGCGATCAGGAGACGTGGGTCTTGGCGGGCATCGACGTCTGGTCGCGGCCTTGGCCTGCGACCCTCGTGGGGTCGCGCACATATCGCAACACCAGGCAGTTCGTCCGGAGCATCGCCGACAAATGCCGCGGTGGGGGGCTCCCGTTGATCACGACCGATGGCTTCAGGTTCTACACGCCCACGATTCGCCACGTGTTCGGCCTCGGATGCGTGCTCGCCCAGGTCATCAAGAAGATCAGGCGCAACCGAGTCGTGCGCGTGGGCACGAAGTTTCCAGCGGGGTGGCGTATCACGAACCGATCGAGAGCTTCAGATGCGCCGCGTAGCAACAACGGATGAAGGAAGCACCTTCGAGCCGATGCTGCGGCGACTACGGCCGCGAAACGCGCCACGCTCACAACGCTCCACCGGGGAGCGGTTTAGTTCAACCGTCGTGTTCGGTGCCAAAGGTGCGTCGCGAACTCGGCACTCGGTTCGCAGTGCCGTCTGGAGTAGGGCCCGGTCGGGACTCGAACTCTGGGCGCTGCGTCTCGATCACTGCGAGGACCTCGGTCACGTCGATCCGTTTCCGGAACCGGATGACGGGACAGTTCGGTAGCAAGCGGCTCTGTCCACAGTCACGCGAGGAATCGACGCACAGGATGAGATTCGTCAGTCCGCAGGCACGCAGCCTTCGTAGCTTCTGCTCGATGTAGCCCGTCGTCCAGAATCCAGCGATCTCGAGAAGCCAGCGGCGCTTCGCATTGCGCGTGTGAGTCATCGCGAAGTCCGGAAAGATCAGCGTATCGTCGACCGCGACAGGTTCCGGTTCACGCACGAGCTCCCAGTCCCGGGTGGCGCGAGTGAAGTCGCGAGCAAACCGCTGCTCGAGGAGGCTGTCGTAGAGCCGAGGCGATTGGCTCGGCGGAATCGGGTCCGCCGGACCGAGCGTCAGACGCCCAGCACCATGCCGAAGCTCGCACTGCGCCTCCAGCCGAAAGCTGCGTGCCCACGATAGGATCGGAACGAGCTCCGCCAGATGTCGCCCGTAGAGTGCCGTGCTTCGGAAGAGTGCCAGAGGGCCCGACACCTCCAGTACGACTCGGTCGTCTTTGGAGCTGCGCGAGACTGTGCAGATCAGGCCGCGCAGCTTGGCGTGCCGGACGACGGCCCGCGCGTGCCCTTCGAGGGTGATCGCAACGTGTGATGAATGCTTCAAAGCCGCTTGCGCAATCGCGAGATTGCATCGAAGCGCGACCGTGCTGGCATGAACCGGTTCGTCGGGAGGCCGAATGCGACGCTCGCCGGGGAGGTCGGCGAGCATCGAGCTCTCGACGGACTCGATCGAGATTCCCAACTCTTCGGCAGCGCGAGCGAGAGCCTCCTCGCGCGGAGGACGCGTTGCGGAGGTACGGAACACGACGGCTCGCACTACGCGTGGCTCGGCGGCCGAGACGATCTCGGACTGAAACAGCTTGTCGAGAACGTGAGCTGCGATGCGCCATCCGGGCGTGCTACACGGTCCGTCGGAGGACCGGGCCAGGCGCTCATCGAGGACCTGGCGCGGCGCTCCCACGAACGTCGTGTAGGTCTCGATCAAGTCCCGAATCCACGGGTGGTCTCGCTCGGTGAACCATTGCGGCAGCACGATACCGTCACGGACGCGACAGCGCGCCAGTGCCGGGCTACTCGAGGCCACGCCTCTTCCTCCGTGCCTGCGGCACGTCGGATGTTCCCTCGGATACGAGCTCGTAGATGACAGCGCTCTTGCCGGGCGCGGGTCGAAGGAGCCGGCCCACGCGCTGGGTGTGCTCTCGTTCGCCGAGCGATCCGCTGACGATGATGCCGACATCGGCCGCGGGCACGTCGAAGCCTTCGTTGAGGACGCGGGCAGACACGAGAGCCCGTATCGTCCCTTGCTGGAATGCCGACAGCATGTCGTCGCGCTCGCGGCGCTTGATGTCGGCAGTGATCGGCATGATCAGGTGAGCGAGTGAGATTCGGTACGACGACTGCTTGTCGGCCGTGAAGACGAGCACACGAGATCCCCGATGTCTGTCGAGCAGCGAACCGAGCATCCTGTTCTTCGCGTCGGTGAGCGAGAGGACCCTCCTGGCTCGGTGCCAAGCGGCAATTGCATCCCGGCCTTGCGGTGTTCGAGCCGCCCATCGCATGAAGTCACTCCAAGACGCCTCGGGAGCGAGGCTCCGGAAGTGGTCGGAGACGCCAGCGAACGTGCGGCGCGCGACTTCGTACTCTTCCCGCTCCTCCTGCGTCAGTTCCGAACGAAGTTCGATGAGCTCGAACCCGGAGAGATACCCACCTGCGAGGTCAGCGATCGACAGCTTGAAAACGACGGGACCGATCAACTCGATGAGCGCGGACTCGGCGTCACAGTCGGGCGGTGTGGCAGTCAGCCCCATCCGCCAGCGTGCAGCGCTCATCTCGAGCGCTTCGTCGCGTAGGCCAGATCCGAAGTGGTGCACCTCGTCGACGATGAGCAGGTCGAAGCGGTTTCCGAGTTGGTGCATCTGACGCCACGCACTCTCGAACGTCGCTACGGTCACCGGAAGAACGTCATGCGAGCCGTCGCCGTAGCGACCGACTGTCCCCCCCAGAAGGCGAGAGAGCATGCCGTGCCATTGGTCGAGGAGGATCTTCGTGGGAACCAGGCACAGAGCTCCCCTGCGGTACTCCGCAATCGCCGCGGCGGCGACGTACGTCTTGCCGCTGCCGGTCGGCAGGGACACGATCCCCCGTCCGCGAGCTAGGCGCCATGCGTCGAGCGCAGCCGCTTGGTAGGGTCTGAGCGCCGGGGTGCTCGAGAATCGGAACGGCGGAACAGCCACCCGAACAGCGTCGTCTGCGACGATCCCTTCAGCCTGGAGCTGCTCGAGGATGGGGCCGTAGTATCGGGCTGGAGCACGGTAGCAGTCGACTCGCGCGTCCCAGCGCATCCCAGGCAGGCGGTGGGGCGATGCCGCTGGAGTCGCAAAGCAGAGCAGGGTTCCGCGGTCGAATTCGATCCTCAAGTCCATGGTGCTTCGTCACCAGATAGACCGGTCGTCCCACGAAGGGTTGCGAGCGCTAGGTTCGGAATCGAGTCCGAGTGTCTCGACCGCATGATCTTCTTCGGCGAGCGCTTGTTGCGGCGTGCCGTCACGGAGTTCGTCGATCACTATCACGTCGAACGTGTGCACCAAGGCATCGGCAACGTGACGATCGAGGACGCCGACGTCGGTGCCGGCTTCTACCTCGTGGCCGGGTCCTTCTATCAGGGGACCCCCAATCCCGCCCGCTCACCCGGGCCCGAGGGGAACCAGAGCCACCCGGATCGCCGTCCGGGGAAGGGAACCAGAGCCAGCGCCTCGAATGCACGGGCCGGCTCTCGCGCGCGGCGCACCGTTGGATCAGGAGGAGGCCTGCGCCGACGATCTGGTGGAGAAAACCAGATCGCTACGGATTCTCACCGCCACCAACAGCCGTGGGAGCTAGCAGCCACGAAAAGACGGCATTCCGGGTGCCCAGGGCTTCGTGCAGCCTGAAGGCTACGGCGAGCTCTGCGATATGGGCGAGCAGAGGACCGCACCCGGCGGGGTCCGCGACCACGGCACGTACTAAGAGGACGGCCCAGAAACCTGGGAGGCCCTCATCTCTCCTCGTGAAACAACCGGCGAAGCGGAGAGCCGGTGACCCGTCTCCGACGCGCAGCGTGTCCGCGGGATGCACACGCTGTCGGCCGCGATCGTGGCACAGAACGAGCACCCGCGACGAGGTAGGCCAAAGGCAAGGGACGACCAGAGCCGAGGCCGAAGGGGATAGGGAGTCGGAGGGCTGCATACGAGCTTTGACGTCGGGGAACGGGATGGCGCCCGGACCCGGCCGAGCAAAGGCGGCCCGTGTTGATGTGATCTTTCGAAGGGACCCATGACCGGCGCCTCGACGTCGGAGAGACATGTCACTGAAACTTCAAAAGGTAGTGGAACGAGCGCAACAGGAACCCGAAGGACGGTTCCACTCACTGGCGCATCTGATCGATGTGCCTGCGCTGGAGGCCGCCTACCGCCGCATTCGCAAGGGCGCTGCGGTAGGGGTGGGCAGGGACTTCACCGGGCGATCCGTTTGGTCGATCTGAATTCTCCGCGATTCTCCGTAAGCACACAACCGCCCGCGGTGTGACTGTCCAGGAGGGAATTCACCTCCTGGCGCTTCCTCCGGAGGCGTGAGCTACCTACGCCGCCCACCTGCCGGTGTAGCCCCCCTTCGGCGCGCAACGCGCCCGCCAGACCAGGAGAACCTCATGCAACACTTCCATCACGTCGTGAGACGCATCATCGACGGACTGCTGCCCCGCGTACTCCCCCTCGCCCTCCCCCTGCTGGCCGTACATCAAGCGGCAGCCCAGATCGACCTTGTGGAACAGAGCGCAACCCCTCAACCGAACCCCCAGAGCCAGGAGGTCTTCGGCAGGGTCATCGACTTCGACGGCGACACGCTGGCCGCCGGGTCGCCCTACTACGACGTCACCCAGGCCGACGACGGGGCGGCATACGTCTGGGAATGGGGCCCGGCCGGCCCCGGCGCGATGACGATGTTCACCTCGCCAAGCGCGTCGAACCAGGCTCACTTCGGCTCGGCCGTCGCCATCGACGATGACACGCTCGTCGTCGGCGAGGAACACTCGGACCTCTTCGTGAACAGCGGCGGCGCTGTGCACGTCTACGTGCGACAAGCCGGCGTGTGGACGCTGCAGCAGACCCTGACCTTGGCCAGCCCCGCCTACTTCGACGAGTTCGGCGCCAGCGTGGACCTCGAGGGCGACCGACTGGTGGTCGGCGGGCCCTCCCACGGCACGAATAGAACAGGGGGCGCCTGGGTCTTCGATCGTGTCGGCACGCAGTGGTCGCAGACCGGGTACCTCGTGGCCACCGACTTATTGTGGGGTGACGAGTTCGGGCGGGACGTGGCCGTGTCGGGCGACACGGTGCTCGTCGGTGTTCCGGCGCACGGCGGCGGCGGCATCGACGAGGGTGCGGCGTACGTGTTCCGCGAGGTGGGAGGGATCTGGAGCCAGGAGCGGAAGCTTGAGCCCTCGCCGGGCACGTTGAGCGGGCACTTCGGCATTTCGGTCGACCTGGAGGGCGACCTGGCTCTGATCGGAGCGACCAATACCAACGACCCCGGCGCGGCCTATGCGTTCACCCGCAGCGGGTCTGCCTGGTCACTCGAGATGATCCTGACAGCCTGGAGCGGCGCTACCCACGCGACCTTCGGCGACTCCGTGGCCCTCGATGGCGAACGCGCAGTGATCGGCGCATGGCAGGACTCCGCGCCGAGCTTCGGCGAGGGTTCGGCCTACGTCTTCGACCGCGATGGAGGCGCGTGGACCGGAGTCGCGCGGCTGATCCGGAGCACGCCCGCCATCAGCCGGTTCGGACGCGGCACCGCGATCTCAGGCGACACCGTCTTCGCCGGCGCGACGATCGCGTCACCGTCGGGCGTCATCTACGAGTACGAGATCACCGCCAGCTTGGGCTCGAACTACTGCACCGCCGAGCTCAACTCGATCGGTGAACCAGGTGTGATCTACGCGCACGGCAGCGACCTTGCGTCGGACAACGAGGTCGTGCTGTACGCCGGCCGGCTACCGGACAACAAGTTCGGCTACTTCCTGGCGGGCCAGGGCACGGGCGACTTGTTCCCGCTCCCCGGCAGCCAGGGCCGGGTGTGTCTCGGCGGGGCGCCGATCGCCCGCTACAACGGTCAGATCCTGAACACGGGCGCCTTCGGCTGGTTCGCCACAGCGGTCGACGTGCACGCGATCCCCCTGAGTCCGCCGGTCACGGTCGTGGCGGGCGAGACGTGGAACTTCCAGGCCTGGTATCGCGACAACAACCCCGGGGTCACGAGCAACTTCACCGACGCGGTGTCGATCACGTTTCTCTAGACCTGAGTCTCGCGGTTTTCGAAGGCGGTGGTATTGGTGCGACACCGTACACCTGTCCCTCCTCAATACCCATCCGGTGCCCTTCAGGGGCTGTTCTTGCGCGATCATCGGTCGCAAGCCAGCCTCGAGGCCATGCGTGACCTGGTCGCTCTGATCCTTGCCTGGGTGCGCTCGGTGTTGCGTTCGCGTCAGGACCTGG
>JAAELL010000096.1 GCA_024226735.1 bacterium
CGACCGATGCCGCGTTGCGCGACCGAATCGTCCCCTCCAGGAACTCGTACATGCGGCGCTAGTTCCTAGCCCCGCAGGTGCCGCGACGCGGCACCTGGGCGTTTGCTGGGTTCAACGGCTGACGCCGTTGAGACCGGGGGAATGGGCGGGGTGCCGGGCTCGATCGTTGAGACCGGGGGAATGGGCGGGGTGCCGGGCTCGATCGTAGAGACCGGGGGACCGGGCGGGGTGCCGGGCTCGGTCGTAGAGACCGGGGGACCGGGCGGGGTGCCGGGCTCGGTCGTAGAGACCGGGGGCAGTTGCATCAGTTCTCGCCCTTGAGTCGCACGCCGGCTTCGGCGAGCTTCGTTTTGAGCTCGAGCATCGACGTCACGCCGAAGTTCGGCATCCCGAGCAGCTCCTGCTCGGTGTGCTGGGTGATGTCGCCGAGCGTGAGGCAGCCGAGGTTCTCGACGGCGCGCCGCGCGCGGATGGACAGGCCGAGCGACGAGACCGGACGCGCCGAGATGTCGTCGGGGTTGGTCGAGGCGACCGGGCATCCGCCGGTGCGGGCGATGCTTGCGACGGCCTCTTCGCGCGCCATCCCGAGTCGCAGGCCCTTGCCGCCGAGGATCTCCTTTATTTCGGCCAGCGAGGTCTCCCCGAAGTTCTTGTACGTCAGGAGCTCGGCCTCGGTCTTCTCGACGAGGTCGCCCAGCGTCGTGATGCCCATCTTGTTGAGGCAGTTGCGCGCACGCACGGACAGCTCGAAGTCGGTGATGGGGATGCGCAGGATCTGGTTGAGGCGATCCTCCTTCTTCTCCATGTCCTCGTCATAGAACATGTCCATCCCCGCGCGCGCGTCCTCGAGGTAGAGGCGAGCGCGGCGGTTCATCGGCTCCTGGCTGACGATCGTGTCGTAGCAGGCAGCCGCGTCCTGGTCCCGGCCGAGGTCCTCGTAGAGGATCCCGAGGTTCATCATGATCGTGCGATCGATGGGCAGCATCGTCATGAGCGTCTCGTAACACTCGAGCGCGAGCTCATCGAGGCCGGTCCGTTCGGAGAGGTGCGCGAGCCGGAACAGGTTCGCGCGGTGCGTCGGGTCGACCTCGCGCGCGGCGGTGTACGAGTCGAGTGCCGCCTGGGGCTGGTGCCGCGTCTCGTGCAGGCGACCGGTCATGTACTGGCACTCGGCGCTCGACGCGAACGCTTCGGGGGCGTCGGCGAGGTTCTTCTCGAGCTTGTCGGCGGCGGCCACGGGATCGCTCTCGAGGAGCGCCGCGTCGAAGCGGGCATCGAGGCACGCGCCGCGCGGACGAGGCTCGTCGGGGTACTTCTGCGAGAGCCGCTCGAAGACCGCGATCGCTTCCCTCGGGCGGCAGGCCGACATGAGCGCCTGCCCCATGGTGAAGGCGGCGACGTCGTCGTCCGGGTGCTGCTCGAGCGCGACGATCGCTTCGTTGAACTGGCCGAGCATCCAGAGGCCGAGGCCCTTGCGCCGACCCTCCTCACCGGAGTTGGCCAGGTCGGCGACCGTGCGCTCGAAGCCGTTGTGATTGCTCTTACGGGAGAACACCTTTGCGCGTTCATGCTGAATCGCGGCAAAGCTGGGGATCTCGTCCGTCGTGAGATTGAACAGAGGGTCCTCCTGCGCCGTTTCCTGGGAGGCAGCTTCGGAGCTGACAGGGTTCGGGCTGGTCATGGGAGTGATGAAGCGGTGGTCGAACTGGTGCTAGAGCCCCCTCGTCGGGGGCACCCACATGCCGCAGTGTCCGCGGGCTCCCATGGCGAGAGCAACGGCCGGACGGATCGTCGTGATCGGGCGACAATTGTTTTTCGGGGCAAAGATGATAGTGAGCTGCTCGGGTACGCGTCAACCTCGCCAGGGAGGCCCCAGCAGGGGGTCCGACTCCGGGGGGAAGAGTCCGTGCCAGATCCCGGATCCCGGCTGGAGAATCACCGTCCTCGATTCGCTAGGGTGCCCACGAGTCGACGGCCGCCGCACCCGGCGCGCGGCCGGATCGATTCGGCCGAGGACCGCTGAGGGGACCGACACCGCGTGGACAAGCTGATCGTCGAGGGGGGGCGACCGCTCGAGGGCACCGTGCGCGCGGCGGGCTCGAAGAATGCCGTTCTGCCGATCATGGCGGCGGGGCTCCTGACGCGGGAGACGCTGCGCATCGCCGGTGCGCCGCGCTTGGCCGACGTCGGGACGATGCTCGGCATCCTGCGCGACCTCGGCGCGGACGGCGAGCAGACCGCGGACGGCACGATCGAGCTGGGCGCCGGCGGTGACGTTCGGCCGAAGGCCGGCTGGGAAGGCGTGCGCAAGATGCGCGGGTCCGTGTGCGTCCTGGGCCCGCTGCTCGCGCGCTTCGGGCGTGCCGAGGTCAGCCTGCCCGGCGGCTGCGTGTTCGGCGTGCGGCCGATCGACGTGCACCTGAAGGGCCTCGCCAAGCTCGGCGCACGGGTCAAGATCGAGCACGGCTTCGTGATCGCCGAGGCGCCGCCCGGTGGACTGCGTGGGGCCTCGATGTACCTCGGCTGCGCCTTCGGCTCGTCCGTGCTCGGGACGGCGAACGTGCTGATGGCTGCGACCCTCGCGAAGGGCCGCACGGTCATCCAGGGCGCCGCGTGCGAGCCGGAGATCGTCGACCTCGCCGACTGCCTCGTCGCGATGGGGGCCAAGATCACGGGCCAGGGCTCGCCCACGCTCGAGATCGAGGGCGTCGAGGAGCTCCACGGCGCGACGCACACCGTCATCCCCGACCGCATCGAGGTCGGGACCTACGTCCTCGCGGGCTCGCTCTGCGGCGGCCGCGTGCGCGTCGAGAACTGCCGGCCCGATCACCTCGCCTCGATGCTCGACCGCATGTGGGAGGCGCAGGTGCCCTTCGACTGCGGGGAGGACTGGATCGAGACGACGCCGTACGACCCGAAGGCCAAGCCGCCGCGCTCCACGGACGTGACGACACACGCCTACCCGGGCTTCCCGACCGATCTGCAGGCGCAGTGGATGGCCTTGATGACGCGCGCCGACGGCATCAGCGTCGTGACCGAGCGCATCTACCCCGACCGCTGGATGCACCTGCCCGAGCTCGAGCGGCTCGGCGCGGAGGTCCGCCGCCAGGGCTCGGCCGCGATCGTGCGCGGCAAGGAGCGACTCTCCGGCGCGCCCGTCACGGCCTCGGACCTGCGCGCATCGGCCGCGCTCGTGCTCGCGGGGCTGGTCGCCGACGGCGAGACCGAGGTGCACCGCGTGTACCACATCGACCGCGGGTACGAGCGGATCGAGGAGCGCTTCCAGGGACTAGGCGCCGCGGTGCGACGCGTGAAGGAATAGGCGGAGCGCACCTCGCGGGCGCCGCTCCGGAGCCCGCGAGCTCAGCGAATTGCGATCGGGTGGCAGAATGCCCCTGGAGCTGCCTCGCGTGGCTCGAGCACGACCGACGAACTCGTCGTGACGTCTAGCGACCAAGCACGGCTCCGCGTTCACGGGCGACTGGTACGACGACGAGTCGAACCCGGCGTTCGCTGCCGACAGCGTGCTCGTCACGGTCTGCACCGAGGATTCGGTGCGGGCGTACGCGATCGACGCGAACGGTGACCCGATCACGGCGACGGGGGAGCGATCGATCCGCTCACGGGCGACTTCCTGTTCTCGGCCTTCGACGGTGGCTCGCTCGGCTCGCTCGGCTTGGACGGTTGGCGGGTGCGCGTCGCCAACTCGGTCTTCTCGGACACCGTCGCCCCATGGGCCGGCCATCGCGCAGCCCGACACGGGCGCAGGTGCTCCCCCGTTGGGGGGCCTCGGGTGTTTCGGGCTTCAGGGCTGAGCCACCGGCGGCTTCGTCTGTGCTATAAGGCGCCCCAGGAGCCGCCATGTTTGAATCCCTGACCGACCGACTCTCCTCGTCCTTCTCCTTCTTCCGAGGCAAGAAGGAGCTCACTGCCGACAACATCGAGGAGGGGCTGAAGGGCGTCCGCCAGGCCCTGCTCGAGGCTGACGTCCACTTCAAGCTCGCGCGCGAGTTCACCGAACGGGTGCGCGAGCGGGCGCTCGGCGACAAGCGGCTGAAGGGCGTCGACCCCTCCGAGCAGTTCGTGCACGCGGTGCACGAGGAGCTCGTCGAGCTGATGGGGCCCGAGGACGCTCGGCTCAGCTACGCCAAGACGGGTCCCACCGTCATCCTGATGGCGGGCCTGCAGGGGGCGGGCAAGACGACGACCTGCGCCAAGCTGGCCAAGCATCTGCGCGAGAAGCACCAGAAGCGGCCTCTGCTCGTCGCCGCCGACGTCAAGCGCCCCGCGGCCGTCGAGCAGCTCCAGATCCTGGGCAACAACATCGGGATCCCCGTCTTCCACGTGCCCGGCAAGACCCCGCCCGAGGTGTGCGCCGCGGGCGTCGCCGAGGCCAAGGCGACCGGCTGCGACGTCGTCCTGCTCGACACCGCCGGCCGCCTGCACGTCGACGACGAGCTGATGGACGAGGTCGCCGAGATCGCCCGCGTCACGAGCCCTGACGATCAGGTGCTCGTCGTCGATGCGATGACCGGCCAGGACGCGGTCAACTCGGCCAAAGCGTTCCACGAGCGCCTGACGCTGTCCGGTGTCATCCTGACCAAGATGGACGGCGACGCGCGCGGTGGCGCGGCGCTGGCGCTCAAGGAGATCACCGGCGCGCCGATCCTGTTCGTCGGCACGGGCGAGAAGGTCGACGACATCGACGCGTTCCACCCCGAGCGCATGGCGGGTCGCATCCTGGGGATGGGCGACGTCGTGGGCCTCGTCGAGGAGGCCCAGGCCAAGATCGACGAGGACGAGGCCCAGGCTTCGTTCGAGAAGATGGTGATGGGCTCGTTCACCCTCGAGGACATGCTCGGCCAGCTGCGCATGATCCGGAAGCTGGGCCCGATGAAGAAGGTGCTCGGGATGATGCCCGGAATGGGCAAGATGACCGAGAACATCGACGTCGACGACAAGCAGATGAACCGCCTCGAGGCGCTGTTCACCTCCATGACCCCCAAGGAGCGCATCCAGCCCGACCTCCTGGACATGAGCCGCCGCCGGCGCATCGCGCGCGGCTCCGGTCAGGAGGTCGGGGCCGTCAACGAGCTGCTCAAGCGCTTCAAGGAGATGAAGCGGATGATGAAGCAGCTCAACAAGATGGGCCTCGGCTCGATGTTCGGCTCCAAGGGCAAGCGCGAAGCCCTCGCCGGCATGTCGCCGACGGGCGAGATGGTCGACCCCAAGGCCGGCCGCGGCGGCCTGATGGGGGGGCTCTTCGGCGGCGGGGACCGGGGCGTGGCCCCCGACGGCGACCCTGGCGCGATGGGCGCTGGGCTGGGCGGCGGTATGGGTGCGGGCATGGGCATGGACGGCGCGAACCCCTTCGCCGGACCGCGTCCGATGGGCACCTCGTCGACGCGCAAGGCGTCCGACATCGCCGCGCGCCGCAAGAAAGAGAAGGCCAAGCAGAAGCAGAAGCGCAAGAACCGGCGCAAGAAGTAGCTTTCGACCCCGGAGGGTCTTCCGCGCCGATGGCCATTGGGCTGCTCGGGCGGGCGCTCGGCGCGGGCTGGTCGAGGAGTTCCGTCGCCAGGCGATGACTTTCGAGTCAGCGGGCTGGACACTGCGGGTCGTTTCGGGTCTGATTTTCGGCTCGTCCGGGCGCGCTGGGTGCCCGAGGCGAACGTCCAGGGCCCGCTCAGGGCCTCCCGCGGACCGGTTGCCGTCCCCCTCGGTGCCTCCGCAGCACGACCAGGCCTCTAGTTTATCCATGGCAGTCGTCATCCGTATGAAGCGCACGGGCCGCCGCAACCGGCCGTGCTACCGCATCTCCGTCGCTGACTCCCGCTTCCCCCGGGACGGGCGCACGCTCGAGACATTGGGTCTGTACGACCCCGTCTCGAGTCAAAAGGACAAGCAGACCACCCTCGACGTGGATCGCGCCCGTCACTGGATCGGTGCCGGCGCGCTTCCGAGCGAGACGGTGCGCTCCATCTTCAAGCGGATGGGCGTCTACGAGGACGAGTTCGCGCTCGGCCAGGGCAAGAAGCGCGACCGCTCCGGCCGCAAGAAGGCCACCAAGAAGGGCACGGTCCGCAAAGCCGCCAAAGCCGGACGCGCGGGTCGCAAGGACGTGCGTCGCACCGAGCGCAGCACCGCGCGGCGTGCGGCGGCCAAGGCCGCGAAAGCGGCCGAGGGCGAAGGCGGCGACGAGTAGGTAGACGTCACTCGATGATGTCGTTCATCGACGGGGCGGCTCGCACTGCGGACGGCCCTTCGTGAACCGTCCGCACACCGCATCCACTCGGAGCTCTCCCCTTGGCCAAGAAGACGGACTTCATTCCCCGCTTGCTCGACGCGATCAAGCTGCGTCAGTCCTATCCCAGCGAGTTCAAGAGCGGGGCCAGCCTGATGGAGCAGGGGGTCATCCTCGTGCTCATGCGTCACCTGACGCACAAGCAAGCTGAAACCTCGCTCGGGACGCTCAAGACGGCGTACCCGGACTGGAACGAGGCTCGGGTCAGCCAGGTGCAAGAGCTCGCGACGCACCTCAAGAGCGGCTCGAAGAAGAAGGGCGTCGACCTTCTGAGGGAGCTCTCGCCCGCCGCACGCACGCTCAAGGCCTACCTGCAGGACGTCTTCCAGCAGACCCACGGGCTCGACCTCGAGTTCATGCGCGAGGACGTCGCGACCGGAGGCAAGGTGATCGCGCAGCTCGAGGTGCTCGGGCTGACGGGGGGCTCTTTCCTGCTCTGGGCGGCCCAAGATGGCGAAGTGCCGGTGCACATCGGCCTCGTGCGCCTGCTCGACCGCCTCGGCCTGATCGCGCGCACGACTTCGCTCAAGAAGGCGTCGGCCTCGATCGCCCCGCTCGTGCCCACGGGCCGTTCGCTCGACTTCACGCTCGCGCTGCACGAGGTGGCCGAGCTCTGGAACGACTCCGGCGCTCCGATCTACGCCTCCGTCGACGTGTTGCGCGAGACTGCGTACGGCAAGAAGGCCTTCACGGACCGCGAGGCCCAGCTCAAGCGGCTCGAGGCGCAGCGCCAGCGCGACGAGGTCCGCCGCATCGCCGCCGAGAAGAAGGAAGCCGAGCGTCTGCGCAAGGAAGGGGAGCGCGCCGCGAAGCGTTCTGCCGCCGAAGCCCGGCGCCGTGAGCGCGAGCTCGACAAGCGCCGCAAGGCCGACGCGAGGAAGAGGGCGGACGATGCCAAGAAGGTCGCCTTGATCAAGGCGAAGGCCGACGCGAAGAAGAAGGCGGAAGCCGCCAAGAAGGCGGCGGCCAAGAAAGCCGCCGCCAAGAAGGTCGCTCTGAAGAAGGCAGCGGTCAAGAAAGCGGCGGTCAAGAAAGCGGCGGTCAAGAAAGCGGCGGTCAAGAAAGCGGCGGTCAAGAAAGCGGCGGTCAAGAAAGCGGCGGTCAAGAAGGCCGCCGCCAAGAAAGCGGCTGCGAAGAAGGCTGCCGCGAAGAAGGCTGCCGCGAAGAAGAAGGCCGCCAAGAAAACACCGGCGCGCAAGAAAGCCAACAAGAAGCCGGCCGCCAAGAAGAAGGCGGCGAAAAAGCCCGCAGCCAAGAAGAAGGCCGCGAAGAAGCCGGCAGCCAAGAAGAAGGCCGCGAAGAAGCCGGCAGCCAAGAAGAAGGCGGCGAAGAAGCCCGCCGCCAAGAAGAAGGCCGCGAAGAAGCCCGCCGCCAAGAAGTCGACGAAGAAGAAGGTCACCAAGAAGTCGACCAAGAAGAAGGCTCCGTCGAGGCGCCGCTGAAAAGATGGCGGAGCGTGTCGTGCTCGCATCCGCCTCGCCGCGCCGGCGGACCCTGCTCGCTGAAGCAGGCTTGTCCTTCGAGATCGAGGTCGCGGACGTCGACGAGGACCTCGCGGGGAACCCCGAGCCCGAGGAGGCCGCGGTCGAGCTGGGCCTGCGCAAGGCGCGGGCGGTCGCCGGCCGCCACGCCGGCGACGGGCGGCTCGTGATCGGCGCGGACACGATCGTGGCTACGGGGGCGGAAGGGGCGGGTAGACTCCTCGGCAAGCCCGCGGACGCGGACGAGGCGCGAGCGATGCTCAGCTCGCTCTCGGGCACCCGGCACCGCGTCGTGACCGGTGTCGCCGTGATCCGGACCCGCGACGGGCGTGAGGTGTCGGCCTTCGAGCGCACCTGGGTGACGATGCGCGCCCTCTCGCCCGCCGAGGTCGAGGCCTACGTCGCCTCGGGCGAATGGCGCGACAAGGCGGGCGGGTACGCGATCCAGGAGAACGCGGACGCCTTCGTGACGGGGCTCGAGGAGGGCGGCTTCGACAACGTCGTCGGCCTACCCGTGGCCCTCACCCAGAAGCTGTTGGCCGAGCTCGCGGGCTGACGGCCCTTGTCTGCACTGCAGTGACCGAGTACGCTCTTCGCCCCAAATCCCCGATGCGCGCCGCAACGATGGCCCGCCCAAACGGGTAGAAGAAAGCTCCATGAAGCAGAAGATCCACCCCAAGTACGAAGAGTGCCACGTCCGCTGCGGTTGTGGAAACGAGTTCACGACCCGCGCGACCGTCAAGGAGCTCAAGATCGAGATCTGCAACGTCTGCCACCCGTTCTACACGGGGAAGCAGAAGTTCGTCGACGCGGCGGGCCGCGTGGATCGCTTCAAGAAGAAGTGGCAGAAGGCCGCCAAGAACTGAGCGCGCGCGCCACCCCTCCCAGTGGACTTCAACCCCGCCCTCGTGGAGAAGCTGCGCGAGCGCGCGGCTCGGTTCGAGGAGCTGACCGAGCAGCTCGGCGATCCCGAGCTGATCGCCGACGGCAAGCGCTATCCGAAGGTGCTGCGCGAGCGCGGCAGCCTCGAGAAGTCGGCGGATATGTACGCGCAGGTGCAGCAGCTGATCGCACTGCGCAAGGAGTCCGAGGAGATCGTCGCCGCCGCCGAGGACGATGAGCTCGTCGAGCTTGCACACGCCGAGCTCGAGGGTCTCGAGGAGCAAGAGCGGAAGCTCGACGAGGAGATCAAGCTCGCCCTCATCTCCGATCCGGACGACGCGCGGACGAAGGTGATCTTCGAGATCCGCGCCGGCGCGGGGGGCGACGAGGCGAGCCTGTTCGCCGCGGACCTCTTCCGTATGTACGGTCGCTACTTCGAGACCAAGCGCTGGAAGATCGAGGTCCTCGAGGAGAGCCACACCGAGGTCGGTGGCTACAAGGAGCTCGTCTTCGCCGTCGACGGCGACGGCGCGTGGCGCCAGTTGCGCTTCGAGTCCGGCGGGCACCGCGTGCAGCGCGTGCCGACGACGGAGAGCCAGGGGCGCATCCACACCTCGGCCGCGACGGTCGCCGTGTTGCCCGAGGCCGAGGACGCCGACGTCGACCTCAACGACAACGACCTGCGGATCGACACGATGCGCTCGTCGGGACCCGGCGGACAGTCGGTCAACAAGACGAGCTCGGCGGTGCGCATCACGCACCTGCCCACCGACACCGTCGTGATCTGCCAGGACGAGAAGTCCCAGCACAAGAACAAGGCCAAGGCGCTGCGCATCCTGCGCTCGCGCCTGTTCGAGGCCGAGCAGCGCCGCCTGCACGAGGAGCGTTCGGCAGCGCGCAAATCGATGGTCGGATCGGGCGACCGCTCGGCGCGCGTGCGCACCTACAACTTCCCCCAGAACCGCGTCACCGACCACCGGCTCGAGGACACCGACAAGAAGAACTTCAGCCTCGAGCAGATCATCGAGGGCCGCCTCGAGAGCCTGATCGAAGCGCTCGAGGGCAAGGATCGCCAGGACCGCCTTGAGAACCTGTAGTCCGCTCGCCGGGTGCGTGGTAGAAGACGATTCCCCCCCCGGACGCCCGTCCGCCCCCCCAGCACTGCGAGAATCAGCATGAGCGAGACCAGCTCCACCGAAGGATCCGTGGAACAGGCTACCGGCGAGCGCCGGTCGCGCCAGATCGGCGAGAAGCGCGAGCTCGAGCAGGCGCCGCTGATGCTGCGCAAGGCGGCGATGATCCTTTTGATCGGCGCCCTGTTCCCGTTCTTCTCGGCCATCAAGTATGCGACCGCGGTCAAGACGATGGGAGCGGGCGGCGAGGCCGATCCCTTCCCGTGGACGGTCTTCCTGGGTGCGAAGGCCCTCGCGCTGATCGGGTGCTGGCTGTTCCACCAGGGCTACATGGCGACGCACGGCGGCAAGGCCAAGAACGACTTCATCGACAAGCTCGCGAAGTCGCACCACATGGCGATGCCGGCGCTCGCGGGAGTGTTCTGGATCGGCGCGCTCGTCTTCATCTTCATGTCGAACGGAGCCATGATCGACGCGATCGACGGTTCGGGGGCCAAGGAGGTCTTCAAGTTCGGCTGCGCGAGTGAGGTCGCGACGCTCATCCTCGCCGGCGCGACGTTCAGCCACATCTTCGGCTACGAGCACGGCGGCAAGTTCAACCCGATCTTCCCCTTGATGTTCCTCGGCCCCGGCCTCGCCGGACTGTTGAACGTGTTCGGCGCAATGGGCGCTCTTGGTGGCAGCACGGCGATGTACGCGCTGATGGGTCTGGTTGGAAGCCTCATCGTCGCGGCCGGTGGCGGCATGGCGATGCACACGATGTACGCGTCGATGAAGCAGGCCAAGATCGAAGGCGAGATCAAGCGCGAGGCGCTGCGTGAAGAGCGCAAGCGCCAGCGCGAGGCCCAGCGAGCGGCGCGCAAAAAAGAAGAAGACGACGAGTGAGCGGCGAGTCCCCGCGGCCGGCGGCACGGCGAGATCCGCGCCAGCCGAAGCGGGAAGGGGACTCGGGCGCACGGACCGGGGCTCGCGTGCCCGCGCCGCGCACGGCGCGCGAGATGCTCGACATGGCGCGGTCGTTCCTCGGCCGCAAGGGCCTCGACGAAGCTCGGCTCGAGGCGGAGCTGCTCGTCGCGCACGCGCTCGGCATGGACCGCCTACGGCTCTTCCTCGAGCTCGATCGCCCGGTCTCCGGCTCCGAGATCGACGCCGCGCGCGACGCCCTCGTGCGGCGCGGCCGGCGCGAACCCGTCGCCTACATCACGGGCAAGCGCGAGTTCTACGGGCGTGACTTCGCGGTACGGCCCGGCGTGCTGATCCCGCGCCCCGAGACGGAGCTGATCGTCGATCACGCCCGCGAGTGGGCGCGCGCCCGCCCGGCGGACGCGGGGGCGCCGCGCGTGCTGGACTTCGGCACCGGCAGCGGCTGCCTCGCGGTGACGCTCGCGCTCGAAATCGAAGGGGCGCTGGTGAGCGCTTCGGACGTCTCGGCCGATGCGCTGCACGTCGCGACCGAGAATGCCCAGGGGCTCGGCGCCGAGGTGACGTGGATCGAGGGCGACGGGCTCGGTCCGGTCCTGGAGCGCGGACCCTTCGACCTCGTCGTCTCGAACCCGCCCTACGTCGAACGCGGGGAGGCGAGTGAGCTCGCGCCCGAAGTGCGCGAGTACGAGCCGGAGGGGGCGCTGTTCGCGCCGGAGGGCGACCCAGATCGGTGGGCGCGTGAGCTGCTCGACGCTGCGCGGCACCTACTGGCGCCGGACGGCCTCCTGCTGGTCGAGCTCGGACACCGCCAGGCGCCGCGTGCGCTCGAGCTCGCGCGCTCGCGTGGCCTGATCGCGTGCACGCACCCCGACCTCGCGGGGATCGAGCGCGTGCTAGCAGCCCGTGGTGAAACTCACGATGCGCTGGAAGCCGGCAGGATTCGTTCTGGCAAGGCGCGCTGACGACGCGTAGCCGGTGGTTCCTCGGAGGAAGCGCAACGCTGCCAGGGCGGATCCTGGCGGCTTCCAGCGCATCGTGAGTTTCACCACGGGCTGCTCGCGGTCGCCGACGAGAACGGCAGCTGAACCGGTGGGTCGGCGAGCTATTGGACCGTCCTGGAGCGCCAAGACGTCACGTAGGTCTCGATCGTCTTCCGGTCCGGCTGGGCCATCTCGGTCAGAAAGACCGCGATCTCATAGTGATCCAAGGCCTCGCTGATCCGCTCGCAGCGCACGACGGCCCCCTGGCCGGTGATGCGCCGCACGCCGCTGACGACCGGCAGGTCGAACTCCATCTTGAGCAGCGTCATCTCCCCGAGCGGCCGGTCCAGAAAGAAGCAGACGCCGCCGCGCGAGACGTCGCGGACGCGCGCCTCGTGCGGCCCGTCGTCGAGCACGATCGTGATCGGCCACTCCGCGCGGGCGCGGTCGAACTGGCGTCGCTCGGCCCCGCCTCCCTGGGGGGGCGTGGGCTCGGGGGTCGGCTTGGAGAGCGCCATGGTCTTCGTTCGCGTCCGTTCCGGAGGGTCTGGAGAGAGTCGAGACTCCGGATCGTAGGTGTGCCGGAGGGCCATGTCCATAAGGCTGGGGGGGCTGGGGTCCCAGCCCTCCTGGGGCCGCAGCGCGGCACCTGTCTTTTGCTGGTCCAATCGCTGACGCGGCCGAGCTGCCGGGGCCTCGCGTCACCTGGGCCTCGCGCCATGAAAGACGCCGGACAAATCGCGTCGAACTACTGATCCGAATCACTAGAATCACGCCCTCGTGCGGCGCAATGCGTCTCATTCGCGCCGCTCCCCCCAACGTCCCCCTGGGGCTCTCAGCAGGGTCCCGACAGCTTTCGGAGCAGCGATGGCCTCGTTCAACAAGGTGATCCTGATGGGCAACCTGACCCGCGATCCCGAGCTCAGGTTCACCCAGAGCAACATGGCCGTGTGCAAGGTGGGCCTTGCGGTCAACCGTCGCTTCAAGGACGGCCAGACCGGCGAGTGGCGCGAGGAGCCGACCTTCGTGGACATCACGATCTTCGGCAAGCGGGGCGAAGCGTTCGAGAAGTACCACCGCAAGGGCGCGAGCGCGTTCGTCGAGGGCTCCCTGCGCTTCGACACGTGGGACGACAAGAACACGGGGCAGAAGCGCAGCAAGCTGTACGTCGTCGCCGACAATTGGGAATTCGTCGGCGGCGGCCGCGAGTCCGGTGCAGGTGGCGGTGGTGGCGGCGGCTACTCGAGCCAGCAGAGTGCCGGTGCCGGTGCCGGTGGTGGCGGTGGCGGTGGTGGCGACGGGTACGGTGACGCCGGTGGCGGTGGCGGTGCCGGTGCCGGTGCAGGGGATCAGGGCGGTGGCCCGCCGGCCGACGGCGGCAACTGGGGCGGTGGCCAGGACTTCATCGAGGCCGACGACACGCCTTTCTAACGAGCCTGACGTGAAGCTCGTCGTGCAGCTCTTCGCCGTTCTGCGCGAGCGCGCCGGGACGAACGAGCTCGTCCTGGACGGCTTGCCGGACGCGCTCGACGTCGGCGGACTCAAGTCGATCCTCTCCGAGCGCCACCCCGAGCTCGGTGACCTCGGTCACGTCGCGGGCGTCGTCGGCACGCGCTACGTGAAGGACGACACGGCGCTCCGCGAGGGCGACGCGGTCGCGCTCCTGCCTCCGGTCTCCGGGGGCTCGGGTCGGGACGACACTCTCGTGCGCGGCGTCTTCGAGTTGTCCGAGGAGCCGCTCGATCCCGGCGCGCTGCACGCGCGCGTCGTGCACCCATCGTGCGGCGCGGTCGTCGTCTTCACCGGCGTCACGCGCGAGCACAACCGCGGCCACGACGTCGAGCGGCTCGACTACGAGGCGTTCACGCAGATGGCCGGGCCGGAGATGAAGCGCATCTTCGAGGGGTGCCGCGAGCGCTTCGCGGACGACGAAGACCGCCGGCTGCGCATGCTCTGCATCCATCGCACGGGGACCGTGGCCGTCGGCGAACCGTCCGTGGTGATCGCCGTCGCCAGCCCGCATCGGGACGCGGCGTTCGACGCGGCGCGCTACCTCATCGACACGCTCAAGGAGCGACTGCCAGTGTGGAAGAAAGAGGTCTATGCGGACGGCCACCACTGGATCGGCGACCGTTCCTGAGGGCCGGGCTGGTATTCTGTTGCGCCCAAACGCCCCGCCTGGGCGCGCTTTTCCTCCCTTGCTACCCGCAATCCCATGACCGAACGCATCACTTCCTTGAACGTCGGTGACGTCGAACGCGAGGAGCTGCCGGTCGATGTCCTCCTCGTCGGCGCCGGGCCCGCGAGCTTGGCTTGTGCGATCCATCTGCAGCGGCTCTTGGCCGAGAAGGGGATGGACGACAAGACGATCCTCGTCATCGACAAGGCGGAGGAGATCGGACACCACACGCTTTCCGGCGCTGTGATGAATCCGCGCGGCATCGCCGAGCTGTTTCCCGATTGGAAGGAGAAGGGCTTCCCCGTCGCGTCGGAGGTGAAGGACGACTGGGCCGAGTGGCTGCGCGGCGGCGGCAAGCACAGCACGATGCGCGGCATGCTGTGTCCGCCCCAGCTCAAGAACCATGGCAACGTCATCGTCAGCCTGAACAACATCGTGAGCTGGATGGCGGAACAGGCCGAGGCCGCTGGCATCGAGATCTACGGCGGCTTCCCGGCCACCGAGACGGTCTTCGATGGCGACCGCGTGAAGGGCGTGATCACGCGCGACAGCGGCATTGCGAAGGACGGCACGCGCAAGGGCACCTTCGAGCCCGGCATGCGCGTCGAGGCCGAGGTCACGGTCTTCGCCGAGGGCACGCGCGGCAGCCTCGCGAAGTCGCTGTTCAAGAAGCTCGATCTCTACGCCGGCAAGAACCCGCAGACCTACGGCACCGGGATCAAGGAGCTGTGGGAGGTCCGTGAGGATGTCGGCAAGGAGCTGTTCGGCAAGGTGTTCCACACCGGCGGCTACCCGCTCGGCTCCGACGCCTACGGTGGCTCGTGGGTCTACGGCTCGGCGCCCAATCAGCTGAGCCTCGGATTCGTGATCGGCCTCGACCAGGGCGACGCGAAGCTCGACCCGCACGCCCTGTTCGTCAAGTGGAAGCAGCACGCACGGATCGCCAAGCTGCTCGAGGGCGGCAAGGTCGTGCGCTACGGGGCGAAGACGGTTCCCGAAGGCGGGTACTTCTCGATGCCCAAGCTGTACGGCGACGGCTTCGTGCTCGTCGGCGACACGGCGGGATTCCTGAACGCCGCGACGCTCAAGGGCATCCACCTCGCGATCAAGTCGGGGATGATGGCGGCGGAGGCGATCGCCGAAGCGCTCGCCGCGGGCGATACGTCGTCCGCGAAGCTCGCGCGGTACGACGAGCTGTTCGAAGCGTCCT
This sequence comes from bacterium, assembly GCA_024226735.1. Lineage (GTDB taxonomy): Bacteria > Planctomycetota > UBA1135 > UBA1135 > JAAELL01. The sequence continues at coordinate 15,094 of JAAELL010000096.1, forward strand.
GGGCGAAGGACGAGCTGTACTCGGTTCGCAACTACCGCCAGGCGTTCGAGGGGGGGCTCGTCTCGGGTATCATCGACTTTGGCCTCCAGCGCATCACCGGTGGGCGCGGCCTCAAGGGCAAGCGCGGCGGTCACGCCGACCACGACGCGATGCGCCCCATCTCGCAGTCGAAGATGGAGAAGCCGCGCTTCAACGACACGAACGCGCTCGACAAGCTCACCGACGTGTACCTCTCGGGCGCGATCCACGAAGAGGACCAGCCCTCGCACCTGTTGATCCCCGATCCGACGATCTGCGTCGAGCGCTGCACCCAGGAGTACGGCAACCCCTGCCAGCACTTCTGCCCCGCGGCCGTCTACGAGTGGCCCGACGGCGCCGACCACGTCGTGATCAACGCGAGCAATTGCGTGCACTGCAAGACCTGCGACATCGCCGACCCCTACGAGAACATCGAGTGGGTGGTCCCCGAAGGCGGCGGCGGGCCCAAGTACGTGGACATGTAGACCGGATCCGCTGCCACACCGTTGGGTGTGGCACCAGCAAACAGCATCTCCTGACGTAGCGACCGTTCCCCAATGAAAGTCACCGCTAAAGATCTCGGCAAGCTCGAGAAGACCCCGCTCGTCGTCGTTTTCGTGACGGAGGGCGTGCGGCCCCAGCTCCCGGCCGAGGCGAAGGTTCCCGCTGCGTTTGCCAAGGACTACGAGGCGAAGCCGCGCGCGACGCGCACGACCTTTGCGAGCAGCGGCCCGGCCGAGCGAGTCCTGCTCGTCGGACTGGGCGCAGCGAAGAAGGTCGACGTGGAAGGGCTGCGGCGCGCTGGTGCGACCGCGGCGAAGACGGCTGAGGGGCTCGGCGTCGCACGCGCGGTCCTGCGTGTCGACGACAAGATCGCCAAGCTCGCGGGCGGACCCGAGGTGGTCGGTCGCGCGCTGTCGGAGGGCGCCGTGATGGGCTCCTACCGCTACTCGCACGGCAAGAGCAAGCCCGAGAAGCCCAAGTGCGCGCAGCTCGCGCTGCACGGCTCCGGGGCCGCGTTCAAGCGTGCCGTCAAGAAGGGCGCCGCGCTCGCCGAGTCGAACTGCTTCACGCGCGACTTGCAGAACCAAGCCGGCAACCAGATGACGCCGAGCGCGCTCGCTGCGGCAGCGCGCAAGCTCGCGACGCGCAGCCCGCGCATCACGACCAAGGTGATGGACGAGAAGGGCATGCGGACGATGGGCATGGGGCTCCTGCTAGGCGTGTCCCAGGGCTCGACCCAACCCGCCAAGCTCGTGCACATGACCTACAAGCCCAAGGGGCGCTCGAAGGGCAAGGTCTGCTTCGTCGGCAAGGGGCTGACGTTCGACGCGGGCGGCATCAGCATCAAGCCGTCGGCGAAGATGGACGAGATGCGCTACGACATGTCGGGCGGCGCGGCGGTGCTCGGCGCGTTCCATGCGCTCGCGTCGGTCGACGTGCCCTACGAGGTCCACGGTGTCGTCGCGTGCTCGGAGAACCTGATCGACGGCAACGCGACCAAGCCCGGTGACGTGCACAAGGGCATGAACGGCACGACGGTCGAGATCAACAACACCGATGCCGAGGGACGCTTGATCCTCGCGGATGCTCTCACCTACACCGGAAAGAAGATCAAGCCCGATACGATCATCGACCTCGCGACGCTGACCGGCGCTGTGATCGTCGGCCTCGGCCACGAGGTTTCGGGCATCTTCCCGACGACCGACAAACTGCGCGACGAGCTCGTCGCCGCGGGCGAGTCCGTCGGAGAGCGCTGCTGGCCCCTGCCCCTGTTCGACATGCACAAAGAGGGGATGAAGGGCAAGTCCGGCGACCTCTCGAACATCGGCTCGCCCGCGATGGGCGCTGGCTCGACGCAGGGTGCGGCGTTCCTGTCCTACTTCGTGGACGACGACACCGAGTGGTGCCACATCGACATCGCCGGTACCGCCTGGAACACCGCCGACCGCGGCTGGGTCGGCGGTGCCCTCGGGTCGGGCGTCGGCGCGCGCCTCCTGATCGAGTACCTCGAGACGCGCCGCTGAATCCGGTCGTACGGTACCGCGATTCAGTCGAACACCGGAAGCCCGCTCGGCACCCGATTGGGAACGTCGGCGCGCAGGTCGAGGTCGCCATGCACGAGCTTGTCGATGGCGTCGAGATCGCGCCTGGGCGGTAGGACGGCCTGACTCGGGTCGTACGCCTGGAGGGACGCGACCGGATCGATCTGGTGCCGCACCATCGCCTCGAGCGAGTTGAACGCGCCGTCGTGGCCCGGGTGCAGGAGTTCGCTTGTCCCCAAGCCGACTCAACGCGGGTCCGCACGGGCGGTAGTACGTAGCGGCGCGGGTCTGACGGCTGGTGCCGCGTGCGGGAGGACGCGGTCGATGACCACCGCGCTTAGAATGCCGCGATGCTACGAACTCCACTTCGGGATCGGCTCGCCGCGAGCGCGTTCCTCGCCGTCCTGTTCGTCCTCTCGGCCTCGACCCAGGCAAGTGACGCGGTCGCCGAACGGGTCGAGTCCTACCTCGGCCGTTGCGCCGCATTCGGCTGGTCGGGGGTCGTCTTGGTCCAGCGCGGGGAGAAAGTCGTGCTGCACCGCGGCTTCGGCTTCGCCGACCGTGAGGCGCAGCGCGAGCATGCGGAAGGGGCGCTCTTCGAGATCGCGTCGGCGACGAAGCCGTTCACGGCGTGCGCGATCCTCGCCCTCGCCGAGGAGGAGCGCCTCGACCTCGACGATGAGATCGGCAAGCACCTTCCCGGCGTGCCGGAGGACAAGAGCGCGATCACGATCCGCCAGCTCCTGGCCCACACCTCGGGTATGCCGCGGCGCGCGACGGATGGGCGCGGGAGCGACCTCGGTCGGGCCGTCGCTGACTACCTGGCGCCGCCTCTCGTGCGCGCGCCGGGCGAGGGGTACGAGTACTGGAACGGCGGCTACGCGCTGCTCGCCGGCATCGTCGAGCGCGCAAGCGGCCAGAGCTTCCAGGGCTACTGCCGCAAGCGACTGTTCGAGCGCGCGGGCCTCGAGCACACCGGTTTTACCGGCGACGAGCACCTGCCGGCGGAGCGGCTCGCGATCGGGTACCGCGACGGCCAGCGCCTGCGCTCCGCGACGGGCCATCCCTACGGCGACTACGGCTATCAGTACCGCGGGATGGGTGGCATCGTCACGTCCGCGGATCAGCTCGTCTCGTTCAGCGAGGCCTTGGACGCGGGCAGGATCCTGAGCGCCGAGTCGGTCGAGGCGATGCAGGCGAGCGTGACGGGCGCGTACGGGCTGGGCTGGGGCGTGACACGTACGAAGCGCGGCACGCGCCGCATCGGTCATGGCGGGGACGTCGCGGGCTTCCACACCCAGTGGCAGCGCTTCCCGGACGAGGACGTGCACATCGTCGTGTTGTCGAACGTCGACGGGATCCCGCTCTACAAGCTCGCCTGGAACCTCGAGGCGCTCCTTTTCGACGAGCGGCTCCCGTATCCCGCGCCACCCGAGGCTGCGCCGGCGAGCGAGCGCGAGCTCGATGCGCTCGCCGGTCGCTACGAGCTCGGGGACGGCAACGCGCTCATCGTCACGCGCGCGGGAGAGCGCCTGATGGTCCAGGTCGGGGACGTCGATCCCGAAACGCTCGCTGCGGACCGCACGGTGCCTCCGGAGCTCGCCGAGCACGCGAAGTTGGCGCGTGGCGTGCTGCAGTCGGTGCGTGATGTGGACGCCGCCGCGATCGAGAAAGTCATGGGCCCGCGCATTCCGGGCTCGTGGCCGTACGTGCTGACGCGTACGGTCTGGCCGGAGCAGGTGAAGCGCTGGGGCGAGCTCGAGCGCGTCGTCACCCTGGGCGTCGACGACTTCGGCGACGGCGCGTACGGGGTCCGCTTCCGCCTCGAGCACGTGCGCGCGAAGCGACCCCTGAGGATCACGATGCGCGGCGGCAAGCTCGTCGGCCTCGACTTGGCGGGCCCACTCGACCGCTTCGGCGGAACGTACGTGCGGGTCGCCGACGGCTCGTTCACGTGCTTCGACTGGGATGCGCCGCTCGTGTGCACGCTGCGCTTCGAGGCTCAGGGGGGGCGACCGGTTTCTGTCGTCGCGCGGGGGTCGGGCGCGCGGTCGCAGACGTTGACGCGCGCGCGCTGATCAGCCGCCGGTTCGAATCTGCTCGCGCAGCGCCGCCGCGCGTCGACTGCGCGAGCTCCCAAGCGCGATCGGCGTGCACCGCGGCGCGTTCGCGCTCGCCGCGATCCCAGTACCGGCGGGCGAGCGTGAGGCGCACGAGCGTCTCGGCCTCGGGCAGCTCGACGAGGCGCCTCTCGAGCGCTTGCTCCAGGTGCCGCGCGGCGTCGTCCGCCAGCGCCGGATCCGTGGCGGCCCGTGAAGCGATCCAATTCTCGAAGACGCGCGCGACGACCTTCGCCTGCGTGTGCGCGCCCCAGCCGAGCGAGGCCTCCTCTTCCGCCACGCGGCGGTCGGCGGCCAGCGCCTTGCGCAGGATGGCGCCGAGGTCTCCGCCGATCGCGACGAGCGGCGCCTCGTCCCTGGCGGACGGCAGCTCGCCCGTCACGAGCTCGTGTGGCATGACGCCGAGCGAGAAGAGGTCGCTCGAGGTGGAGACGGGCCGGCCCCGCAGCTGCTCGGGGCTGGCGTACGACGCCGTGAACGGGGCGCGCTCGCCCGCGTCCCGTTGGCCGACTTCGAGCACGGTCGCGACGCCGAAGTCGAGCAGCTTGGGCACGCCCTGCGCGGTGACGAGCACGTTCGACGGCTTGAGGTCGCGGTGCAGCACGAGCTGCCAGTGCGCGTACTGGACGGTCTCCAGCACTTGCACGAACAGCTCGAGTCGCTCGCGCGGGCCCGCGTTGACGGCGAGGACGAAGTCGTTCTCGTCGGTCAAGAGGAGCGAGTAGGCCGAGATCAACGGGTCGAGACCTCTGGGGCGAGGAAGGGGATGAGCGCGGCGACGCCGGTACGCGAGATGTGCGCGAACATGAGAAGGCTCCTTGAGGGTTGGGACTTGGATCGTGTCGCGCGTTGCGCCTGACGCGATCGCGACGGCCCCAGCTACGGCGCCTGCCACGATGGACGTGACTGCGTTTGCGCACGAAGAAAGGGCCACGGCTCAGCCGTGACCCTTTCGTGATCGTTTCGACGCGAAAGCGTCTAGAGTCCGCCCGTCGGGTCGACCGGAGTGCGCAACGAACGCAGGAACGTCAAGAGGTCGATCTTGTCGGTGTCCGGCAGCGCGTCGAACGCATCCCTCGCCGTCTGGCCTTCGCCGCCGTGCAGGAGGATCGCCTCGGTCAGTGTCGTCGCCCGTCCGTCGTGCAGGTACGGGGCCGTATCCGCGATGCCCCACAGGCGCGCCGTGACGAAGTCGCCGTCACGTGGTGAGCCGAAGCTCTCCTCGAGCTCCGGGCCCATCGAGTGGATCTTCAGGTCGCTGTAGAGCGGGACCACCATGCCGCCGCTGGGGTGGAGATCGAAGCCCGCGTTGCCGCCGACGAGGTCGATTTGGTAGTAGGCGTTCACGAACGGGCGTCGCTCGTTCTCGGGGAACGTCAGGGGCAGGGTCGTGCGCCGCGTCCGGATCTCGGGCGTATGGCACTCGGCGCACCCGACCGCCCCGAACGTCTGCTCGCCAGCGAGCACGTCCGGTGTCGGCGGATCGGCCTGAGGCCGGCGCAGCGTCGCGTTGAAGATCTGCAGGGCCGACAGCTCGCCGATCAAGATCTCGTCGGCGACGCCGTCGTTGTCGCCGTCGTTGCCCGGTCCAACCGCCTCGACCGGCTGCATGCCGAAGTGGAACTGGAACGCGCCGACGTCGAACGCGCGCACGGTCGGGAACTCGCCCTTGCGGCCGAACGGACGGACGACGAGGTCTTCCTCGATGCCTTCGATCTGGGTCAGGTCCCAGTCGAGGGAACCGGAGTCCCAGCGGAGCGTGCCGAAGCTCACGCCGTGGGTGAGCAGGGTGATCGGCGTGTCCGGCTGCGAAAGCGCCACGAGCTTGTAGCGCTGCAGGTCCTCGGTCATCTCCTTCGCCGCGAGCTCGACGCCGCCCGAACCGAACAGGAACGGCGGGTTGATGAAGCGCCCGTCGTACCCGGCGAAGCCGTTGCCCGCCTCGTCGTCGACGTCGATTTCGCGCGGCATGAACATCGCGTTGGTGTTGGCTCCGCCGACACCGCCGACGGCGAAGCGGAAGGGCGCGACGGCGTTCGAGCCGACCGCGTGACACTCCATGCAGGTCTGGGCGTCGAGCCCGTTGATGCGCAGGAACGTGCCGTTGTTCTGAAGGGTGGGGCGACCGCCTGGGCTGGTCGTGTCGCTCGGATTGACCGGGCCGTCGCCGTACCCGTCGAGCTTGTTGAACGGCGTCGAGAAGATCTTCTGTCCGGCCGCCCGGACTTCGTCGACGGTGAGTCCACCACCGGTGATGTCGGCTTGGGTGATGCGGTTCGAGCCGAGGGCAGGTTGTTCGCCCGGCGGAGTTTGCGCGGAGAGTGCGCCGGTCAGCCCGAGGAGTAGGGCGACCGCGCCCGGCGTGTGGAGAGCAGTCATGATGGTGAGAAGTGGGGATTCCAGGTCCATGGGAACGCCTTAAGCGTACCCTCAACAGGCGTCCCGCGGTCACCGGATCGCAGGATGCTCTAACCCCGCTCCGTGCCACGCGAACGGACGTTCCAACCAAAGGTGTTATGACGTGAGACACCTCTCACGTGCCTGTCGTCAGGGAACGATCTCGAGCGTCCAGGGTGTCGACCAAGCGGATGGTCGACCCGGCGAGGGACGCGACGTTCGGAATGTACAGGGACACGATCGCCGGCCGGCTGCCGAACGTGCGCACGACCGCGATCGGCGACATGTCGTCCGGCGGCAGGAACATCCTCCCGTAGGGTGTCTCGATCTTGAACGGTCCCAGTCCGGAGCGGCTGAAGAAGACGAGGCTCGTGCCCAGCGCCTCGCCGCCGACCTCGAACTCGTACGGATCGCCGACGACGACCTGCGCCCGTCCGGCGAGGTCCTGGGTCCCGATGGCACCGGAGCTGGCTCTGCCGCGGCCACGCGGAGCGTTGGCGCGGTCTCCGAAAGCTTCACGGGACGAGCGGCTTCAGCCGGATGCCGCGAAACTCGATCGGCGTCCCCTCGCTCTGGAGCGCGATCGCGCCCTCGGTGACCGTGCACCCTTGCCCGTCGTTGACGAGCGTCCCGTTGACCCAGACGCGCACGCGGTCGGCGCGGCACTCGATGCGCATCGCGTTCCATTCGCCGACGGGCTTCTCGCTGTCGTCCGTCAGGTTGGCGATTCGCCTGTGGGTGTGCAGGTCACCCTCGCGCGGCTCGGCGCGGCGCTCCTTCTCGTTCTCGACGTGGATGTCGACTCCGTCGCCGATGACCCAGAAGTCGCCTGCGCTGCCGGCCTGCAGCTGGACCTCCATCGACTTGGGCCAGCCGTAGAACAGGAGCGGGGCCGTCGTGTGCACGAGCACGCCGCTGTTGCCTCCGCGCTCGCCGGGCCAACGCCATTCCAGCTCCAGCGTGTAGTCGCGGTACCAGCGTCGGGTCGCGAGGTAGCCGGTGGGGCGACCCGCGATGCGCAGCACATCGTCCTCGACGCGGCAAAGGCCCTCGCGTGTCTTCCCGTCGGCTTCGGTGTAGAGCACCCACTCGTCGAGGTGTTGGCCATCGAACAGGGCGACTTCCTGCGCCAGCGGCTCGACGCGCGTCGCAGGCCCGTCCTGGCGACGCAGCGGGGCCGTGCCGACGAGGCAAAAGAGGAACACGAGGAGGGGCTTGCTCATGTGCCCACTATCCCAGGGGCCAGTGCTGAGGGCTACCGCCGCTTGCCCGTTGTCCGGCGCAGCTCGATCTCCGCCAGGGCCGGCTGTTGGCCGTCGGCGACCTCCAGGATGCGGATCGTCAGCGTCCGCACCGCGACGAGCTTGTCGAGCTGGATGACCGTCTTGCGCCAGGCGCTCTCATCGAGCTCGACCTCGCGCGGCTTGCCGTTGAGGATCAGCTCGATGCGCTTGATGCAGCCAGGGGCGTCCGCGGCCTTGGCGCCGCCGGGGAGTGCTGGAGCGAGCGCGATCGTGTCGGCGCGCACCGGCTTCTTGAGCTGCAGCTTGAGCGACTTCTCCGCGTCGTTCTTGCCCGGCGACCACGCGGTCGCCGTGAAGCCGTCGACTGCACCGCGCCCGTTGCCGCTGCTGGCCGTCGTTTCGATGCGGACGCCGGCGAGGAGGTTGTCTGCGCCCTCGGTCGCGTAGGTGATCAGTTCTGGCTCGCGTGCGCGGTCGACCTCGATCTCGAGCTCGACGGACGACAGCTTCTCGTCCTCGCCGTCCGGGCCGCGCACGGTCACGTCGGCGACGACGCGGTGTTTGCCGGGCTCGAAGTCACGCTGGATCGCGAAGCGTGGATCGTCGGCGGGGTGCTCGGCGTCGCCATCGCGTGCTTCGAGCGGCGTCCGCTCGTCGCCGTTCAGCGTGAAGTACTCGACGCGCACGACGCGCAGCTTCTTCTTCTCGCCTTCCCACGCGAGGCGCTCGAGCGGTTCGGAGCCGAAGCTCGAGACCCAGATCGCGAGCTTCGTGCGGCCCGCGGCGCGCAGCGACACGGGCGCCTCGGGATCGTCCCTGCCGTAGAGTCCGCTGACCGAGGAGGCTTGGACGGTGCGGCCGGTCGAGGGCTTGTTGCGCCCCGTGGCCCGCGTCAGAAAGAGCAGGCCGAAGCAGGTATCCGGCTGCGAGCCCCACGTGCCTTCGTCCTTCTGCGTCTGGACGAGCGCGACCGCTCCTTCCGCGTACCAGTCGCGACCGCCGATGCGGTCGAGGTTCAGGAGGCTGCCGACGCGCTCGAGGCCGTATTGGAAGTAGTGCAGCCAACTGTTCTCGTGGCCGTTCGCCGATCCGGGAAAGGGGTTGTCGGTGACCGTGAAGTTCTCGCCGAGCCAGCGCACGCCGCGTTCGATCGCGGCTTCCCAGCCCTTGCCGGGGCGGCGGCTCTCCTGCGAGGCGACCGCGAGGATCGTGACGCCGGCCGACGTCATGCTCCCCGTCGCGCCCTTGCCCGCGACGTAGGAGAAGCCGAGGCCCGCGTCGCGCCGGCGACGCTCCTGCAGGCCGATCGCGTAGCTCGCGGCATCGCTCCAGACGCGCTGCGGCACGCGCACGCCGCGCGCGGCGGCTGCTCGCAGCCCCAGGATGGCGTACTGGGAATTCGAGAGGTCGACGTGGTTCTCGGGGTAGGCCCAGCCGCCTGCCATCTGGCCGTCGATCACGCGCTCGGCCATGTCGGTCAACAGCTCATCCATGTGCCCTTCGGGCAGTGAGCCGACGGCGAGCAGCGCGCACCCGAGAGCGTACGTCCGGCGCGGTGGGTAGCGCTCGATGAAGGCGAGGCCACGCTGGACCGCGGGATGGTCGTGCGGCACTCCACTCTTCAACAGCGTGTACACCGCGAGCCCGGTCATTCCCGAACCGTACTCCTGCACCTTGTGCCGCCACGAGCCGTCGAGCTCCTGCTGGGCGATGAGGGCTGCGACGCCGCGGTCGATCGCAGTTTCGATCTTCTCCGCGAGCTTGGGATCCTCGAGCCGCGCCTTGCGGAGCTCGATCCAGGGGCGGGCCCCGTACGTGGTCGCTTCGCGCTGGAAGTTCGCCGCGACTTGAGCCGGCGTCAGCGCATCTGCGTGCACGCGCACGCGCCCGATCGACAGCGTCGCGCGCGTTCCCCATTTGCCGTCGGCGTCATTCTGCCCCGCGATGCGGATCGGCATGTCGGCCTTGGTCGCGATCTGCATCTCGCGCTCGGCCATCACGCTGCCGTTGTAGAACACGCGTGCGCGCTCGCCGTCGTAAGTGTAGGCGAGGTGGCACCAGCTCTTCGCGTCGGGCCAGTGGCTCCAGGCGAGATCGTGCTCGTGGTGGCTCACGGCGCCGGCGGTTTCGTCCTTGCCGAAGTTGAAGGTCAGGTTCGTGCCTTTCGGTCCGCCGCGCTGGCCCCAGGCGACGAGCGTCTCCTTCCCGTCCAGCTCGGGGTTCCACGCCCAGACCTCGATCGTGCGCGGGCTCGCTTCCTCCAAGTCGGGCACGGTCTTGGGCCCGTCGAACCCACCTTGACCGCCAAACGCTACGGCGGGCTGGCCGTCGCGTGTCACCTTCTTGGGGTCGCCGTCGCGTGTGAAGTCGCCGAGCTCGCCGGCGTTCTTCCACGTGTCGGTCGCCGCGGAGGGATCCGCCGCGTCGAGGTCGACGAGCAGCCGCCCCGCGACGTCCTGGGCGGCGGCGGTGGCCGAGACCAGAACGACGGGCAGGAGGGCCGGCAGGCGCCCGAGGGATCGAGGCAGGCGGATCATCTGGAAGCGAGGATCCAAGATTCTAACGACGAAGCTCCCGGGATGCTCACGGAGCACCGGAGGTTCCGAGTCAGACCGACTTCCACATGATCGTGCGGATCGCCTTAACGCCACTAGGCGTGGCGCCAGTCGACAACATGTCTTGATCCACGCCACTAGGCGTGGCGCCAGTCGACAACATGCCTTGAAGTGGGGCCATGCATCGCCGCCTCGCCCTCGCCACTGCCTGCCTCGCCCTGCTCGCCGTCGCCCGAACCCTCGACCCGTCACGCCCGGCCCGCGCGCAAGGCGTCTTCGCGCTCGTGGGGGGCCGCGTGTTCGACGGCACGGGCGCGGAGGCGCGCGAGGGGTGGACCGTCGTCGTGGACGGTGACCGCATCGCAGCCGTCGGTCCCGACGTTCCGATTCCGGACGGAGCCAAGCGTATCGACGTCCAAGGAAAGACGGTCCTGCCGGGACTGATCGATGCCCACGGGCACCTCTTCGCGAACGTCGGGGGCAAGATCGCCAACGTCCACCGCGCCTACGCGCCGCTGTACCTCGCGGGCGGCGTCACCACCGTCTTCACGCCTGGCGACTACGACCCCGAGTTCACGCTCGCGTTCCGCGAGGCCCAGCGCAAGGGTGAGGAAGTCGGTGCACGCATCTACACGGCCGGACCGTACTTCGACCACGATCCCTCCTTGATCGGTTGGATCGACGGCGTCGACTCCGTCGCGGCGATGCGCGCGAAGTTCGCGCAGTGGAGGGGGCGCATCGACGGCGTCAAGGTCTACACCAGCATCACCGAGAAGCAGCTCGGCGCCCTCGTGAAGGACGCGCACGAGGCAGAGCTCTTGGTCACGGGGCACCTCGCCTCGGTTACGGCAACACGCGCCACGCAGCTCGGGATCGACCGGCTCGAGCATGGCCTGTTCGCGATGACCGAGCTCGCGCGACCGGACCCGGCGAAGCTGTTCGATCTCGAGTACATGCAGGCCCTCGGACGGGTTGATCTCGAGGGCGACGCGGCGCGCGCCGTGGTGCGCGCGATCGTCGAGGCCGAGGTCGTGCTCGACCCGACGATCGTCATCTTCGAGGCGGCCTTCGGAGTGCTCGAGCCGCTCGCGGACGACTGGCAACGCTTCCTCGGTCCGGACGTGCGCGATCGCCTCGCCGCGCAGGACCGCCAGATGGCCTTCATGCGGCGGCGCCTGAACATCGACGAGGAGGCTTGGAAAACAGCCGTCGCGGCTGCGATCGCGAAGCAGCGCGCGCTCGTCAAGGCCGTGCACGACGCCGGTGGCACGGTCATCACCGGGACGGACCCGGTCGCCGCGAACGTCGTTCCGGGCTACGGCCTGCACCGCGAGCTCGCGAACTTCGTCGACGCCGGACTGACCGAGCGCGAGGCGCTCCACGCGGCGACGGGCGCCGCGGCACGCGCGCTCGGCTTGGACGACGATCTCGGTACGATCGCCCCCGGGAAGCTCGCCGACCTGATCGTCGTCTCCGGCGATCCGACGAGCGACATCGCCGATATCGGGAAGACGGTGCTGATCTTCCAAGCGGGCGTGCGCTACGAGCCCGAGGAGCTGCGCACCTCCGTGGAAGGCGCGATTCGCTAGATGCTATGGGCCCCGCTGGGAACGGGGCAGTGCGCAGCAGGCAAACTGTCCCGTTCCCAGCGGGGCCCATAGCATCTAGTGGTGTGATGCAGACATTCGCACGTGTGGCGCAACGCCAACCCGGAACGGAACGCGGCCCGCGTCCGAGGACGCGGGCCGCGCACTTCGTGAAGCGCGAGCGCAGCCGGTCGCTATTGGAACGTGATCGACACCCCGTCGGTGAAGTTCGACGTCGACGTCGGATTCACGTCGCGGTACCAGCACTGGAAGTTCCAGGTCTCACCGGCCATCGCCGCGCGCGGCGGGTTGACGGGGATCGACGTCAGGTCGATGGCGACGCTTCCAGACGGGCCCTGGATGATGTCAGGCACGCTGTTGTACCGACCGATGTTGCCCATCAGGCAGATGATGCCCTGGCTGCCCGGAGGGTTGAAGAAACCCTGGGTCTGGCCGGCGAGGAAGTAGCCGAACTGGCCCGGCGGCAGCTGATCGGCGTTCAGCGTGACGTTGTTGGCGACGACGAACACGCTGCCGACCGCGGAGATCTCACCGGCGAAGCCGCTGGAGTTGGGGATCGCGGGGCCGCAGTAGCTCGTCCCGAGATCGCCCGTGCCGCGCACCTTGGCGGCGAGGATCGCGTAGCCGGCGTTGCCGTTCGAGGCGTTGCTGAACGAGATGCTCGTGATGGTCTCCCCGGCGTCTGCGCCGAGCATGACGGAGCCCTCGGTGATCGAGAGGTTGGCGCCAGTGTTCGCCTGGTCGACGGCGTCGGTGCCTCCGAACGCGCCGCCGAACCAGTCGCCGCCAGAGAGCGTCGCGGTCGTCGAGCCACCGCTCATGAACCCGAACGTCACGTCGAACGAGCCGCCGCCGTCGCTGATCTGGTACAGGAAGTTGGCCGTCGAGGCACTCGCCAGCGTGACCGGCGCGTTCAGGACCGTCGTCTGCGGACCCGTCTGATCGACGTTCGGTAGCCACGTGGGCTGGATGCCGATGTCGTTGCCGTTGGCCATGCCCTCGAACGCCCATGCGCCGCCGCTCACGGTGTCGCGGTTGCCGAGGTGCACGATGTCGAGCACGCCGGGCTGGTCGACGAGCGAGTAGCTCGAGAGCAGCGGGTCGGCCGGCACGCCCGCGCTGAAGTCGAGCCCGCGGTCGGAGATCGAGCGGTAGCCCGTCGGGTCGTCCGGGAGGCCGGCTTCGCCCTGGTGCACGATGCCGTTGAAGTTGTAGTCGAGCGCGACCTGCTGGTCGACGAGGACCATCGGGTCGGTGAACACGTTGGCGGCGAGGATCGCGTAGCCGGCGTTCGTGTTCGAGCGGTTCTCGAAGGAGATCTGCGTGATGCTTTCGCCCGCGTGCGCGCTGAGGTTGACGCCCCCCTCGGTGATCGAGAGGTTGGCGCCGAGGGCGGCGAGGTCGACGTTCTCGGTGCCGCCGAAGATTCCGCCGAACCAATCGCCGCCCGAGAGCGACGCGGTCGTGGAGCCACCGCTCTGGAAGCTGAACGTGACGTCGAACGATCCGCCGCCGTTGCTGATCTGATACAGGAAGTCCGCCCGCGAGGAGGCCTCGAGCACGATCGGTGGATTGACGACGGTCGTCTGAGGTCCGGACTGGTCGACGTTCGCGAGCCACGTCGGCTGCACGCCGATGTCGTCTCCGTTCGGCATCAGGTCGAACGCCCAGTTGCCGTTGTCGACCGTGACGCGGTTGCCGAGGTGCACGATGTCGAGCGTGCCGGGCGTCGACACGAGCGAGTAGGGCGCGAGCAGCGGATCGGCCGGCACGCCCGCCGCGAAGCTCAGCCCGCGGTCGGAGATCGATCGGTACCCGGCCAGGTCGTCCGGCACCCCGTCCTCACCGGCGTGCACGATGCCGTTGAAGTTGTAGTTGAGTGCAATCTGTGTCGTGGTCTGAGCCGCGGCGGACGATGCGAGCGCGAAGCCACACGCTGAGAGCAGGCGAAAATCCATGACGTACTCGTGGTGAGAGCAGGGAAGGGAGAGGATGCGTAGGATCGAGCGTAGACGCGCGGCGACCGGCCGTCCTCGCGAAACGGGCGTTCATCCTCCTTTCACTCTCCTGCTCCAGCTCAAGCACATGAAGGCAACTCTCCACGCACTTGGCGCGCTGGTTCTTTGCTCCGTCGCAACGGCCCAGGTCCAGCCGGTCGCATTCGAATCCTTCGATTACGCAACGGGTTCCAACCTCGGCGGGCAGGGAACGGGCACTGGTTGGGCGAACAACTGGTGGTCGGGCGGCACCGACGACAACGCGACGATCACCGCGCCTGGCTTCGACGGAGTCGGCAGTCGCGCGCACGTCAACATCGAGTTCGGTGGCTCGTTCCGCGTAGTCGACATCGCGCCGCATCCCGAGCTGGATGATGGCACCGGCCTGTTCGGCGCGGACGACACGACGATGTTCTCCGAGCCCCCAGGGAGTCTTCCATGCTGCTCGCTTCGACCTTCGTCCTGCTGTGTCCGGTCCTCGGCGGTGACCTCTACGTCGACGGTCTGCACGCGACGTGCGCGACGGGAAACGGCAGTGAGGCCAGCCCCTTCTGCACGATCGGCGAGGCGATCGCGGCCGCACAGCCGGGGGACACGATCCACGTGGCGCCCGGGACGTACTGCAACTGAGCGGACTGACGATTCGCGACGGTTGTCACTACGGCAGTGGCGGCGGGATCGTCGCCACCCGTTCCGACCTGGCGCTCCAGGAGTGTCGGCTGACGCACAACATGGTCCATGGGCAACGGCGGCGGGCTGCTCGTGCGGGCGGGCACACGGGCGACGCTCGTCGATTGCCTCGTCGCCGACAACGTGGCCGACGAGTACGATGCTGGCGGTGGTGGCGGCGCGATCCACACGCAGGGGTCAACAGGTTCTCCGGCACGCTGCGGCTCGACCACACGATCGTCGCGGGCAATGCGATGGGAAACCTCGGACCCGACTGCTGGGGCGAGCTCGAGTCCTTGGGATACAACCTGATCGGCGACACGACCGACTGCACGGTCATCGGTGACGAGACGGGCAACCTGGACGACCTCGACCCCGGCTTCGTGTCCGTGCCGACGAGCGACTTCCGTCTCCTCTTGACCTCGCCCGCGGTGGAGGCAGGCGACGCGGGCCTGCCGCCGCAGCCGGGCTTCGATGTGGACGGCGACCCGCGCTGGCTCGACGCCGACTTCGACGGCGCGATGGTCCTGGACCTCGGGGCGCTCGAGTTCGACCACGTGCAGCTCGAGGTGCGCGGGATCCCGACGCCCGGCTAGGTCCTCACGCTCGACACGACCGGGACCCCGGGGCTCGTCGTGGGTCTTGTCGTCGGCGTCGTGCCTGGCAGTCGCTTGGTCGTACCCTACGGAACGCTCGCGTTCGATAGCGCTTCGCCGTGGCTGGTCCCGGCTACCGGAACGTCACCTCGACCGCGTCCGTGAAGTTGCTCGTGGCACCCGGATTCACGTCGCGGTACCAGGCTTGGAAGTCCCAGGTCTCACCGGGCTGCACGGCGACAACCGGAAAGAGCGGCAGCGCAGATGTGTCGACCGGGATCGCGAACGTTCCGCCCGCCCCCGAGTTTTGGATCTGCGCGTTGAAGCGTCCGATCGGCAGCGCGAGGCAGAGCACGCCCTGGCTGCCGCCGGGCATCGCGAGGATGTCGCGCTGGCGGCTGCACAGGAAGAAGCCGAACTGCATCGGCGGCAGGGTGTCGGCCTGCAGCTCGAAGTCGTTCGCCGCTGCGAGCGGTGAGCCCGTCGCGAGGATGCGCGCGGGGGCGCCGGTCGAGTTGGGCACCGCGGGCGCGCAGTAGCGCGCGCCGAGCTCGGTGTAGACGTCGACGGTGTCGTGCGTTGTCGTGGCGGTGCTGTTCAGTGCTCCGCCGGCGAACAGCACGGCCACGGGCGTGCTCGCGACGCCCGTGTAGAGGCGGCGCGGTACGAACGCGCGGCTCGACCAGGTATCCGTCGCCGCGTCGTACACGTCGACCGTGCTCGAGCCCGCGAAGATCGCCTTGCCGGCGACGCTGCCCGCGCCGGGGCGGCTCTGGTTCGCCGACAGCGATGTCGTCGACCACGTCCCCGTCGCGTCGTCGTAAACGTCGACGACCGCTGTGCTCATCGTGTCTGCCGTGCGCCCGCCGCCGATGAAGACCCGCGTGCCGACGGTCGTCGCCGCCGCGTCACCGCGGGCGACCGAGAGCTCGGCGGTCGACCAGGTTCCAGTAGCCGTGTCGTAGATGTCGACGCGCGTCGTGCGCAGCGCGCCCGTGTTGCCGCCCGCGAAGAGGACCTTGGTCCCGACCGTGGCCGCGGCCATGCGGTAGCGGGGGATCGACAGGTTCTGGGTGCTCCACGTGGCCGACTGGGACTCGAAAATGTCGACGGTCGCGTACTGCGCCGACCCCGAGCTGTTGATCCCGCCGGCGAAGAGCGCGTGCGTCTCCGTCGCGGCGCCCGACAGGTACCAGCGCGGTGCCGATAGCGTGGCTGTCGTCCAGGCGTCCGTCGTCGCGTTGTAGAGATCGACGGTGGCGACGACGCCGGACGCAGCTCCGCCACCGGCGAACAGGACGTAGTCGCCGGTCGCCGCGGCCGCGAGACTGTCGCGCGCCACCGACAGGTTGGCTGTCGTCCACGCCTCCGCCAGCGTGTCGTAGATGTCGACGGTCGCGAGGTGCGCGCCGCCGGCACCGGACCGGCCGCCGCCGAAGAAGGCGCGGTCGCCGATCACCGCCGCGGCGAGGTGGCTGCGCGCGACCGAGAGCTGCTCGACGCTCCATTGCGCGCGGGCGGGGCCGGCGAGGCCGGCCGCGAGCGCGGCTAGAATGATGATGCGGCTCATCGGCGTCTGAGCGCGTACGCGGGACCGTTGTCGAGGACGAACTCGACGCGTTCGGGGACCTCTTGCGGTTCAGCTTCCGGTTCGGTCGGAACGGTGACGCGTGGAACCTCCATGCGGGTCTTCGACCGCGGCGCATCGAGTGTGTCGGCGGCGCCCTGCTCGGGCGCCATCGCGAACGGCGTGTCCTCGGGCGTCCGCAGGAGCTTCATCCCCGCCCCGATCGCGATAGCGATTGCCGCGCACACCAGGCCGATTCGGATCCGGTTGTCCATCATCTGTCCTCCTGAGCCATCGAGGATACTCGATGAAGATCCAGGCAACCCGGGCAGTCAGCGGAAGGTGACGGCCACCGCGTCGGTGAAGTTCGAGCGGTTCCCAACGTCCCGGAACCAGGCCTGGAAGTTCCAGGTCTCGCCCGCCTGGACGGCGATCGGCGGCGTCAAGGGCAGTGCGGCGAGGTCGACCGGGATCGCGATGGTCCCGGCCGGGCCGGAGTTCATGACTTGCGGCACGAAGCGTCCGATCGAGCCGGCGAGGCACAGGTTCCCGTCGCTGCCGCCGGGGGTCGGGACGAACCCGGGCGTCTCGGACGTCAGGAAGTAGCCGAACTGGTTCGGCGGCAGATCGAGTGCCGTCAGCGTGAGATTGCCGCCAGGCACGACGAACTGGCCCGCCGCCTCGATGCGCGCCGGCACGCCACCCGAGTGCGGGAACGCGGGCGTGCAGTAGTTGCTCGTCTGGCCCGGCACGAAGATGCCGCGCGCGTCGGGTCCGCCGAGCGCGGCGATCGCGCCGTCCGGCATCAGGCCGTCGACGAGCGCCAAGTTGGCGCAGTACAAAAGGGCCACGTCGCTGCCGCCGCTGTCGTCGGTCAGCATCCAGCCCGGCAGGCCCGAGCCGAGCCCGTAGAACCAGTCCGGGGCGATGAGCTCGTCGTCGGACAGGACCTTCACGCCGTTGACGAACACCGCCGACGAGTCGCTGTAGTCGACGCGGTGCGCGATGCGCAGCCACTCGCCGGTGCTCCAGTCTCCGCCGCCGACCGATCCCTGGCCTCGGACGTGGAAGCCGCCCGTCGATGCGTTCAGGAAGAACTCCGCGTCGTTGGTGTTCGACGCGTTGCCCTGCCACAAGGCCTGCAGGCCCGTTTGCGCGGCGTCGAGGTACACGTCCCAGACGAAGGTGAACTCGAACACGTCGCAGCAACCGCCGCCGCCGTTGCCGGGCGCGTTGAACCACGTCTGCAGGCCGGTGTTCGCGCCGGAGACGTTGTTCATGCGGATGTATCTCGCCGTTTCTCCGCCGATGTCGGGGACGCCCGCGCCCGTCGTGCCGAGCACCCAGTCGCTGCCGTAGCTCATGCCGAGCGGGATGAGCTCGGAGTCACCGTAGGCGACCTCGAGCGGCTGGCCGGTGGCCGGGTTCGCGTCCTCGAAGCGCCACTCGGTCGTGTACTGCGTCGGATAGGTGGGCGTCGTCTCGAAGCTCCAGGTCGGACCCGTTTGCGACTGACCGCCGACGACGGAATCGATGCGCCAGAAGTAGATCGAGTCCGGCTGGAGGAGGCCCGGCTGGTAGGTCGTGGCGACCTGCGTGCCCTGGAAGTCGCCCGGGCCGAGCGGCGCGCTCGTTCCGAAGTAGACGTCGTAGCTGTCGGCGGGACTGCACGGGAACCACTCGAGCGTGGGGGAGAGCGCGACGCCGGTCGCGCCGTTCGCGGGGATCGGTGCGGCGCCGCCGGCGTCGGAGTCGCCGACCTGGAACATCTGCTCGTCCGACCAGTCGCTCCACCGCAGTCCAGCGTCTCGGTAGCGCACGCGCCAGTAGACGGGCACGCAGCCGGGCAGCGACTCGTTCAGGACGACGTCCTCGATCGCCGCGTCGGTCACGGTGTTGACGCTGTACCAGCCGTCGCCGTTCGCGGGACGGTGCCAGTTCTCGATACGGCGCCAGTCGTCGACCACCGGCGAGGAGTAGTCGCCGCTCATCGTCGTGACCTGCCAGTGAGACTCGAGCAGGCTGTCTCCGTCGACGTCGTTGAACGCGGAGCCGATCAGCTCGACGCCGACGCCGGGCACGACGCCGCTCGCCGGGTTGGGGGCGACGGCGGTCGGCTTGTAGGGCCGGATGTTGAAGCGCCGGACCGTGATCTCGTCGATCAGCTCGTTGTCGCGGAACACGAACTCGTTGCCGCGGCTGAGCCGGCGCAGGCGGAACGAGGGGTCGTTGCCCGCGGTGACGTCGACGATCGCGAAGCCCCACTCGGGCACCGAGTACTGGAACTCGTCGTAGTCGGCCTGGGGATACTCGTACCAGTAGTCGGGATTGCCCATGCCTGTCGCGACGTTGACCCACACGTGCTCGTGATCCCGGCTCTGGCCGCGCGAGTAGCCGTGCGTGTGACCAAAGAAGTGGATCGAGGGCTTGCCCGTCTGCGTCGAGAAGGCTTCGAGCCTCTGCACGGCCTGCCCGCTGAAGCTCGACTCGCCGGGCGTCCACAGCTCGGACTTGTGCGGGTGGTGGAACTGCGCGAACACGAAGTCGATGGTGGTGGTCGTGGCGGCATCTGCGAGCACACCGTCGAGCCAGTCGAGTTGCGCCTGCACGTTGAACGGGGCGTTCGTGTCCATGCTGACGAGCCGCACGTTCTGGTGGTCGACCCAGTACCAGTGCTCGTCGAACCCCGGCGTGCCGTTGAGCGGCAGGTTCATGTACTCGAAGTACAGGTTCGCGTTGACCTCGTGGTTGCCGAGGACCGGGTACAGGGGCACCTCGCGCAGGAGCTGCTCGGCCTGCGCGAAGAAGTGGTTCTGCCAGTGCGCGTGGTTCGTGCCTGTGCCGACCAGGTCGCCGGTGTTGATCAGGAAGGAGAGCTCGCTGGGGATGTCCGCCCCGTACTGCTGCTGGACGTAGGAGATGATCCCGTCCTCGATGACCTCGCGGTGCTTGGTCGCGTTGCCGCCGTCGATCTGCGTGTCGGAGATCGCCGCGAACCGCCACGGCGTCTCGGCGTCGTACGGCGGCGGCGTGCGGAAGTGGTACACGGCGCTGCCCCAGTTGCCGGTGTGCACGCGGTAGTAGTAGATCGTGTCGGGGACGAGGCTCTGCAGCTGCGTCTGGTGGATGACCGTCCCCGCGCTCGAGCCCAAATGGATGCCGAGCGCCGTTTGGCCGAGCGCGGCCGTCGTGCCGAAGTCGACGCGACTCTCCGTCGGGTTCGAGCCTCCGTTGGCGGTCTCCCAGCAGACCCAGATCGAATCGGGGGTCGCACTTTGCAGGTACGGGCCGGCGTCGATCCCGTTGCCGCGCCAGAACGTCGCGGAGAGTAGCAGGGCGGCGGCGAGGACGGGCAGGAGGACGCGGGGTCGCTGGGGGGGCTTCACCCGTTCGAGCATAGCCAAAAGGGGCGAGCGCGCTGGCCGGGGCAGGCAGAGAGCGTGGCCCCCGCGCCCGTCGAGTTGGGCAAGCTCACGCAGTAGTTCGTCGTCGTGTCCGTGAGCATCCACGCCTGGAACCCGATCCGCCATCCGCAGTCGTCGTAGCAGCCCGGGCCACTGAGGTACATCTCCTCGGGGTAGTTGGGCTCACCCGACGCGGGATTGACGTGACTCCCGACGAGGTCGAAGCCCGTGTCGTTGCCCTGTGCCTCGATGACGAACGTGTCGCCGACGCCGAAAACGAGCCCGACGTGCGCGACGTCGATCAGGAAGCGCTCGGTGTGGGGCTTCACTTTCGTCAGGGTCGTCGACCACACGGCCGGGCCGAGGTTCCAGCCGTCGCCGACGCGCAGTCGCAGCTCGACCTGTGCGCCGACGGGGCCCTTGCTCGTCACCTCGAAAGCGTCGAGGATCCCGCCGAGCCCGACGCGCACCTGCTGTTGCCAGACGTTGACGGGCTCGAAGCAGTGGAACCACGCGTTCGACGCGGGGCTCTGCTGGTCGAGCTCGCCGGAATGGGCGGACGTGGGGGCGGCGAGGGAGAGGGCTAGTGGTGTGATTCACTCTTGTGCGGCATTTTGGTCGGCCCGTACCCGCCCGCTGCTGCGTTGCGCCTCCTCCGAGACTTGCAGCGAAGTCGCGTCGTCGCTGCGCCTTGCAGCGAACGCGTACGCACCGACCAA